>CAVKCU010000102.1:0-5980 GCA_963654645.1 Clostridiales bacterium
TCCCCCAGTCTCGCTGCGCTCGACAGCCCCCTCTAGGATGGGGCCTTTGGCATGATGGTACAGTTTCCGGCTAAAGCGCAAAGTTTGCGGGCGCGCCAGAGGCTCCCTCTCCGAGGGAGCTGGCAAAACCGATAGGTTTTGACTGAGGGAGTTTAACCGTCTGTTTCCGTCAAAGCGCCGAAAAAAGGCTTGTTAAATTAGTAATTATGAACATTTTTTGAAACATCTTGACATTTAAATTGTTTTGTATAAAATTGTTTCGTAACAAACAAATAAATTCAACGGGAGGGAACTCAGATGATCAAAAAGCTTGTGTCGCATCTGGGCGAGTATAAAGCCGCCTCGATCAAGACACCGCTCTTTGCTGCGCTGGAAGCCATTATGGATGTGCTGCTGCCCACCATCATGGCCTTTATCATCGATCAGGGCATTGAAAAGGGCGATATGAACGCCATCATCCGTTACGGTCTGCTTACCTTTCTGGTGGCAGCCATTGCGCTGGTGCTGGGCGTGCTGGCGGGCAAGTACGCCGCCGAGGCATCCACCGGCTTTGCCGGAAATCTGCGCGATGCCATGTATGAAAACATCCAGCACTACTCTTTTTCCAACATCGACAAATTTTCCACGGCAGGTCTTGTCACCCGCATGACCACCGACGTGACCAACGTGCAGAACGCCTTCCAGATGATTTTGCGGATGTGCGTGCGCGCTCCGGTGCATCTGGTGTTTGCCATGTGCATGGCCGTGGTCATCGGCGGCCCGCTGTCGCTGGTGTTCGTGGTGGCAGTGGCTTTTCTGGTGGTGGTGCTGGCTGCCATTATGATCCCCACCTTCCGCATCTTTGACCGTGTGTTCAAGAACTACGATAACCTCAACGCCTCGGTGCAGGAGAATGTCTCTGCCATCCGTGTGGTCAAAAGCTTCGTGCGCGAGGGCTTTGAGAACGAAAAATACACCGCCGCCTGCGAGAGCCTGTACAAGCAGTTCGTCAACGCCGAAAGCCGCCTGAGCTTCAATAACCCCGCCATGCTGGTGGCGGTGTACGGCTGCAACATCGCGCTGAGCTGGTTCGGCGCAAAATATGTGCTGCACGGCGCCATTACCACCGGTCAGCTGAATGCGCTGTTCGGCTATATCATGAATATCCTCATGGCACTGATGATGCTGAGCATGGCATTTGTCATGATCGCCATGTCCGCCGCCTCCGCCAAGCGTATCGTGGAGGTGCTGGACGAGTGCACCGACCTGCCCCCGGCAAAGCAGCCGGTGCAGCAGGTGGCAGACGGCAGCATCCAGTTTGACCACGTTACCTTCAAGTATAAGCACGGCAGCGGTCAGCCGGTGCTGAACGATATCAGCTTTACCATCCAGCCCGGCGAGACGCTGGGCATCATCGGCGGCACCGGCAGTGCAAAATCCAGTCTGGTGCAGCTGATCCCCCGCCTGTACGATGCCGAGAGCGGCACCGTGCGCGTGGGCGGCGTGGATGTGCGGGATTATAACCTTGACGTGCTGCGCCGGGAGGTCTCCATGGTGCTGCAGAAGAACGTGCTGTTCAGCGGCACCATTCTGGACAATCTGCGCTGGGGCGATGCCAACGCCACCGAGGAAGAGTGCATCCGCATGGCAAAGCTGGCCTGCGCAGATGAATTTATCCAACGCTTCCCGGATAAGTACAATACATGGATCGAGCAGGGCGGCTCCAACGTGTCCGGCGGCCAGAAGCAGCGCCTGACCATTGCCCGCGCGCTGCTGCGCAAGCCCAAGGTGCTGATCCTGGACGACAGCACCAGCGCCGTGGATACCGCCACCGATGCCAAGATCCGCAAGGCCTTCCGGGAGGAGATCCCCGGCACGACCAAGATCATCATTGCGCAGCGTATCTCCTCGGTGCAGGATGCAGACCGCATTCTGGTGTTGGATAACGGTCAGATCAACGGTCTGGGCACCCATGCCGAGCTGCTGGCGACCAACGCCATCTATCAGGAGGTCTACAACAGCCAGACGCAGGGCGGCGGCGATTTTGACAAGCAGGGAGGTGCGCAGTAATGGCAGTAAAAGAAGTACATGGCCCCGGCCCGCGGGGCGCACGGGGGCCGCGCCCCAAGGTGGAAAACCCGGGCAAGCTGCTCAAGCGCATCATGGATGAGGTGTTCCGCAACTATCTGCCCCACTGCATCCTTGTGCTTATCTGCATCGTGGTCAGCGCGCTGGCCAATGTGCAGGCCAGCCTGTTTTTGCAGACTTTGATGGACGATTACATCGTCCCCATGACCCGCCAGCAGAACCCCAGCTTTGCACCGTTGGCGGGTGCACTGGTGCGGATGTGCTGCATCTACTTTGTGGGCATTCTGGCTGCATGGGCCAACGCCCGCATCATGGTCAACGTAACGCAGGGCACGCTGCGCAATCTGCGCACCAAGCTGTTCACCCACATGGAAAGCCTGCCCATCCGGTATTTTGACACCCATCCCCACGGCGATATCATGTCCGTGTACACCAACGATGTGGATACCCTGCGCCAGATGCTCAGCCAGAGCATCCCGCAGCTGGTGTCCAGCGTCATCACCATCGTGTCGGTGTTCTTTAGTATGTGTATGCTCAGCTGGCAGCTGACCATCGTTACCATGCTCATGGTGGCGCTGATGCTGTTCTGCTCCAAGCAGATCGCAAAAAGCTCTTCCAAGTACTTCATCCAGCAGCAGCGGGATCTGGGCAAGGTGAACGGCTACATCGAGGAGATGATGGAGGGCCAGAAGGTGGTCAAGGTGTTCACCCACGAGCAGCAGACCCTTGCCGGCTTCCGCCAGCTGAACGACCAGCTGAAGGAAAGCGCCAAGCAGGCCAACGCCTTCTCCAACATCATGATGCCGGTCAACGCCCAGCTGGGCAACATCAGCTACGCCATCTGCGCACTGGTGGGTGCAGCCATGGCTGTGGGCGGCGCGAGCGGCATGACCCTTGGCACTGTGGTGGCCTTCCTCAGCCTGAACAAGGGCTTCAATATGCCCATCAGTCAGGTGTCCATGCAGGCCAACAGCGTCATCATGGCGCTGGCTGGTGCAGAGCGCATCTTCAAGATGATGGACGAGCCCAGCGAGACCGACGAGGGCTATGTGACGCTGGTGAACGCCAAGTACGACCGCAACGACCAGCTGGTGGAGACTGCTGAGCGCACCGGCATCTGGGCGTGGAAGCACCCCCACCACGACGGCACTACCACCTACCACAAGCTGGCGGGCGACATCACCTTTACGGACGTAGACTTTGGCTATGTGCCGGAAAAGACGGTGCTGCACGATATCAACCTGTACGGTCGTCCGGGGCAGAAGATCGCCTTTGTCGGCTCTACCGGTGCGGGTAAGACCACCATCACCAACCTGATCAACCGTTTCTACGATATTCAGGAGGGCAAGATCCGCTACGACGGCATCAACATCCACAAGATCAAAAAAGCCGACCTGCGCCGCTCGCTGGGCATCGTGCTGCAGGACACCCACCTGTTTACCGGCACGGTGATGGAGAACATCCGCTACGGACGGCTGGATGCCACCGATGAAGAGTGCATCGCCGCCGCCCGTCTGGCTAACGCCGATGGCTTTATCAAGCGTCTGCCGGAGGGCTACAACACCATGCTGACCGGCGATGGCGCCAACCTCTCGCAGGGACAGCGCCAGCTGCTTGCCATTGCCCGTGCAGCCGTGGCAGACCCCCCGGTGCTGATCCTGGACGAGGCGACCTCCTCCATCGATACCCGCACCGAGGCGCTGGTGCAGCGCGGCATGGACGGTCTGATGTACGGTCGCACCAGCTTTGTCATCGCGCACCGCCTGTCCACCGTCCGCAATGCAGACTGCATCGTGGTGCTGGAGCAGGGCCGCATCATCGAGCGCGGCAGCCACGACGAGCTGATCGCTAAAAAGGGCAAGTATTACCAGCTTTATACCGGTAATCTTGCCGAGAACTAAGCAATTTCCAACCTCCTCAGAGAGCCTCCGCACAGCCATGCCGCTGTGTGGAGGTTTTTTATTATAGAAAGAACCCCTTCAGCCTCACTTCGTTCGGCAGCTCCCCCAAGGGGGCGCCTTTGGGCGTTGCCGCAAGGCTTTCCGCTACTGCTGAAGCCGTCCCCTTGGGGAAGGGGGCACGGCGATAGCCGTGACGGAAGGGGTACTTCACACCGCGGCGGTCATTTAAAATAGTCCGCTCCCCGGTATACAAACGCCCCGGGCTGTGCTAGAATGGAGCAAACGAGTAGAAAAGGCTGGTGAGTGTATGCACCCTCTGACGGAATATCCCCGCCCGACCATGCGCCGGGACAGCTACGAGAACCTGAACGGCCTTTGGCAGTACGCCATCACCGCCTCAGCACAGCGCCCGGCGGGCTGGGATGGCGACATCATCGTGCCATACGCGCCGGAGTGCCGCGCCTCCGGGGTGGGGCGCACACTGCAGCCCGGGCAGTGGCTGCACTACCACCGGTATTTTGCACCGCCCGCCGGGACGGGCGGTCGGGTGCTGCTGCATTTCGGCGCGGTGGACTACGCCTGCGCCGTGCAGGTGAACGGTCATCTGGCGGGTGGTCACCGGGGCGGCTACTGGCCCTTTACGCTGGATATCACCGCGCAGCTCAACGGCACAGGTCGCAACAGCCTGTGGGTGGCGGTGCAGGACCCCACCGACCATGGCACACAGGCGCGGGGCAAGCAGACTTTGCAGCCCGGCGGGATGTTCTACCCCGCGCAGAGCGGCATCTGGCAGACCGTCTGGCTGGAGCGTGTGCCGGAAAACTACATCCAGTCTCTTACCGTTACGCCGGACTACGATGCCCGCACCGTGACCGTGAAAGCCTATACTTCTGCGCCCGGCGGCGCGGCGAACCTGTGGGCGGTGGTGCGCGCCGGGGGCGTGACCATTGCCGAGGACTGGGGCAGCGACGAGGCCGACCGGGACGGTGAGGTGACACTGCATATTGCGGACGAGCACTTCTTTCCATGGAGCCCGGACACGCCCTTTTTGTACGACCTGACCGTGGGCACCACGCAGGGAGAGGAGGAGCAGTTCGATACCGTGCACAGCTACTTTGCCCTGCGCAAGTGGAGCTGCGCGCCGGACGCAAGGGGTGTGCTGCGTTTTTGCCTGAACGATAAGCCCATCCTGCTCAATGGTCTGCTGGACCAGGGCTACTGGGCGGAAGGGTTGTACACCCCGCCCTCGGATGCGGCGGTGGAGCGGGAGCTGAGCGAGGTAAAGGCGCTGGGCTACAACCTGCTGCGCAAGCACGCAAAGATCGAGCCGCAGCGCTGGTACTACCACTGCGACAAGCTGGGGCTTGTGGTCTGGCAGGATATGGTCAACGGCGGCAGTACGTATAACCTGTGGTTCGTTACCTACCTGACCAATGTTTTGCAGCCGCTTATGCGCCGTATGCCGGACAAAGCGCCCCTGTGGGGGCTGCTGAGCCGGGGGAGCGAAAGCAGCCGCGCAGAATACCGCCGGGAGCTGGCAGATACGGTGCAGGCGCTGCGCTGCCACCCCTGCGTGGGCTGCTGGGTGCCCTTTAACGAGGGGTGGGGACAGTACGACGCCGCCGGTGCAGTACAGGCCATCCGGGCGCTGGACGATACCCGCCTTGTGGACGAGGCCAGCGGCTGGTACGATCAGGGCGGCGGGGATGTATACTCCCTGCACAACTACTTCTACCCCCTGCGGGTGCGTCCGCAGACCCGCACCGTGGCGCTGAGTGAGTACGGCGGTATTGCATGGCCCATGCCGGGGCATGAGCCGCCCCGCAAGACCTACGGCTACGGCACAGCCAAAAGCCGGGAGGAGCTGACCGCCCGGTACAAAAAAATGCAGCTGGGCACGGTGCTGCCGCAGCTGCAAAAGGGGCTTTCGGCGCTGGTGTACACCCAGCTGACCGATGTGGAGGACGAGGTGAACGGTCTGTTCACCTACGACCGCACCGCCATCAAGCCGG
>CAVKCU010000103.1:0-5947 GCA_963654645.1 Clostridiales bacterium
CGTTGCCGTGCATCATGAAGGGCGGGATGACGTAGGTGAAGCCCTTGTTGATCATAAAGTCGCGGGCGTAGGCCAGCACAGCCTCGTGCAGGCGGGCGATGTTGCCCAGCAGGTAGTAGAAGCCATTACCAGCCACGCGGCCTGCGGCGTCCATATCGATGCCGTCAAAGCTCTCCATGATCTCGGTGTGGTACGGGATGGGGAAATCGGGCACGACCGGCTCGCCGAAGCGCTGTGCTTCCACGTTATAGGTATCGTCCGGGCCGATGGGCACGCTGGGGTCGATCATCTGAGGAATGGAGTACATGATCTCCTGAATGCGGGCAGACAGTGCCTCCTCTTCCTTCTCCAGCTCTGCCATCTTGTCGGCGTCAGCCTTGACGGCGGCATTGTTGGCGTCGATCTGTGCCTGCAGCTCTGCCTTCTGTGCCTCGTCGGTGCACTTCTTCAGCTGGCCGAACAGCGGGCCGTTGGCCTTGCTCAGCTTGTTGCGGGCGGCCTTCAGGGCCTCCACTTCCTTCAGGGCTGCGCGGTACTGGGCATCCTTCTCGATGACCTCATCCACCAGCGGCAGCTTTGCATCCTGAAACTTCTTTTTGATGTTTTCCTTTACGGCGTCCGGGTTCTCGCGGACAAATTTGATATCCAGCATGATTGACTCTCCTTAACTCTATTGGGCTTGCAGCGGCTTACCGCTGCCGTTCAAAGGCGGCTGTTCCCGCCTTGGATCGCATGATTATTCGGTTTCCATCTGGTACTGTCCCAGCAGGTTTGCAAAGGCGCGCAGCTGCTCGTCGGAGTAAAAATGCACCGTCAGCTTGCCCTTGCCGCCGTGGTAGGCTACGTTCACCTCGCTGCCCAGCACCTGCTTCAGGCTCTCCTCCACCTCTACCGGCAGGGTGCCGCGGGGTGCAGGTTCGCGGGGCTCCTTGGCGGGCTTTGCCATCTTTTTGCAAAGCGCCTCGGCCTGCCGGACGTTCAGCTGGTTGTCCGCGATGATCTGCGCGGCCTCGGCCTGCAGTTCCGGCGTGGGCAGCCCCAGCACCACCTTGGCGTGACCGGTATTGATAAAACCGCTTTTCAGCAGTTCCAGCACCGTTTCCGGCAGGTTGAGCAGACGCAGACTGTTCGCCAGTGCGCTGCGGCTTTTGCCCAGCTTGCGGGCGGCCTGCTCCTGTGTCAGGTCGCAGCGGGTCATCAGCTCCCGGATACCGGCAGCTTCTTCCACCGGGTCCAGATCCTCGCGCTGCAGGTTTTCCACCAGCGCCAGCTCCATGGCCTGCTCGTCGGATACATCCTTGATGACCACCGGCACCTCGGTAAGACCCGCCATGCGGGAAGCACGCCAGCGGCGCTCACCCGCCACGATGCTGTAACCGCCCATGGGTCTAGGCCGCACCGCGATGGGCTGCAATAAGCCGTGCTCGGCGATGCTGGCAGCCAGCTCACTGAGGGTCTCCTGTTCAAAGGTCTTGCGGGGCTGGTCGGGGTCCGGCTCGATCTCGCGCAGCGGCAACGTTTCCACCGCTGCGTGCTCTGACTCAAAGACCGGTGCTGCGTCCTCAAACAGACTGTCCAGCCCGCGCCCGAGCCCTCCTTTTCCTCTTGCCATTGTTTACCTTGTTCCCCCTGTTTTAATCTTCCAGAGCGTTTTTCGCCGGCTCTGCGGCGGGTGCAGCCTTTGCGCGGGACTTTTTAGGTTCCTGCGGGCGGTTGTGCTTGACGAATTCGATGGCCAAGTCCATGTAGGCTTCGCTGCCCTTGCCCTTGGGCTCGTAGAAATTGATGGGCTGGCCGTAGCTGGGCGCTTCCGAAATGCGGATGGAGCGCGGGATGGTGGTCTTGTACACCTTGGAGCCGAAGTACTTCTGCACCTGCTCCACCACCTGCACGGTCAGGTTGTACCGCAGCGAGAACATGGTGAACACCACGCCCTCGATATCCAGATACGGGTTATACTTTTTGCGGATGGTCTTGAGGGTGCTGATGAGCTCCGACAAGCCTTCCAGCGCATAGTACTCGCACTGCACCGGGATGAGCACACTGTCGCAGGCGCTCAGACCGTTGAGGGTGAGCAAGTCCAGACTGGGCGGGCAGTCGATAAAGATGAAGTCGTAGTCCTTCTGCACCTCAGCCAGCGCCTTGCGCAGACGCCCCTCGCGCCCGGGCAGGTCGATCATTTCCAAGCTGGCACCGGCCAGCCGGGTGTTGGAGCCGATGACATCGGTGCGGTACTCGGTGTGCCGGATGGCCTGCGCCGCTGTTGCCCTGCCGATAAGCACCTCATAAGTGCCCGCTTCTACGCTGCGCTTTGGGATGCCATAGCCGGTGGTGGTGTTGCCCTGCGGGTCCAAGTCCACAATGAGCACCTTCTTGCCCAGTGCCGCTACGCAGGACGAAAGGTTGACGGCGGTGGTGGTCTTGCCCACTCCGCCCTTCTGGTTTGCAATCGCTACAATTTTTGCCACGCGCTTTTCTTCCTCCCGGGGAAAGATTTGTTCCACATGGAACACGCAGTCGTGCCCGCCGGTTTCCCCGTCCGGCAGGGCACCTTGGCTTCTAGTATAACACATCCAAATTGCTTTTTGAACCATCTGGAGCGTTTTTTAGCTGGATTTTTAACTTTTGGGGGCGGGAAAGTGGAAAAAATACTTTGCGTGGGGTAAAGCTCCCCCAGTCGCCTACGGCGACAGCCCCCTCTAAGATGGGGCCTTTGGCATAGCGGGAAGGTTTGCGGCTAAAGCGCAAAGTGTGCGGACGCGCCAGAGGCTCCCTCTCCGAGGGAGCTGGCAAAACCGTCAGGTTTTGACTGAGGGAGTTTACCCCTTCCGTCAAAGCCTACGGCTTTGCCACCTTCCCCAAGGGGACGGCTTTTGGCGGTGGCGGGAAAGTCTCTTATTGTGCCTGAAACTTTAGAGACAAGGCTAACTGCGTGCGCCCTCTCAGTCACCTGCGGTGACAGCTCTCCCAAAGGGAGAGCCAAGAGCACTGCCGGAAACTTTCTCATTACACCTAATACTTCAGCAACAAGCCTTAGCCCTTGGCTCCCCCTTCGGGGGAGCTGGCGCGGGAGCGCCTGAGAGGGCGTCCCCCTCCCCTGTTCCACATGGAACAATTCACTTCTCCGCGGCGGCGGTGGGGATGCGGACAGTGTACTCAATGTAGCCGTCCTTCTCTTCCCGGTGGGCGGTGGCGGGCACGCCGTTGTCGGTCATCAGCCGGATGGCGTGGTCGATGGTGTTGACAAAGATGCGCACATCCCGCACCATGGAGATGCGGTGCCCGGGCTTGGGCGGGCTGTTCAGCAGCTGCTCGATGTAGCTGTCGGTCTGGCGGGCGTTCAGGCGACGCTTGGCGATGGTGATCAGCGCTTCGCTGCGGCGGTTCTCCGGCAGACGCAGCACTGCGCGGGCGTGGCGCTCGGTGAGGTTGTTGTCCAGCACAAACTGCCGCTGGTCTGCGGTCAGCTGCAAAAGCCGCAGTTTGTTGGCAAAGGTGGGCTGCGCCATGCCCAGACGCTTGGCGGCTTCGGCTTGGGTACAGTCCCACAGCACCATCACATCCCGCAGCCCCTGCGCCTGCTCAAAGGGGTTCAGGTCGGCGCGCTGGATATTTTCCAGCAGACCCAGCGCGGCGGTGCGGTCGTCGGCGTAGCTGCACAGGATGGCAGGGATGGTGGTCATCTTTGCCAGCTGGCAGGCGCGCAGCCGCCGCTCCCCTGCCACCAGCTCGTAGCCATCCTCTGCCTTGCGCACCGTGACCGGCTGGAGCAGACCGTTCTCCCGGATGCTCTGCGCCAGCGCGGTCAACTCCTGCTCGTCAAAGCTTCTCCGCGCCTGAAAGGGCGACGGGTGGATCTGGTCGATGGGCAGAGAGAGTAATTTCCCGGACGATTTCTTGCGTTCAAACATGATGCTGCCCCTTTCCTTGTGTGATGGGGTTTTCCACATTTCTCCGGGAAATCGTGGAAAACCTGTTCAGCTTCAGTGTAGCACACAAAGAAAGACCCCGCCAGAAATTTCGTTCGGCAGGGTCTTACAGGTTTTGTCAAGTCATGCGTTATTTCAGCGGGCTTTTTGCAATTTTACCGCCGTTTCTGGGGTATGCTGTCGGAGTTTGCGAAATCTTTTTGCACAGGATCAAAGTGCGTGTATCGCCGCCGGGCAGGTGCAGGGTGCGGGTCTCGCGGTACTCTCCACCCAGCTTTTTGATGGCGCCCCGGGCGGCGGTCAGCTCCTCTTCCCCGGAAGCGCCCTTCATGGCAAGGAAGTTGCCGCCCACCTTTACCAGCGGCAGGCAGTACTCTGCCAGCATGGGCAGGGCTGCCACGGCGCGGGCAGAGGCAAGATCAAACTGCTCCCGCCAGACCTTGCGGGCGGCTTCCTCGGCGCGCTCCTTGGCAAACTCCACCCCGGTCAGACCCAGCTGGGCGCAGGCGTACTTCAAAAACTCCACCCGCTTGCCGGTGGGCTCCATCAGGGTCAGTTCCAGTTCCGGCTTGAAGATCTTGGTCACGATGCCCGGAAAGCCTGCCCCGGCGCCCACGTCCACCATGCGCCCGGCTACTTCCGGCTGGCTGGCAAACAGCAGGCTGTCGAGGAAGTGCTTGTCCTCGATGCCCTCCGGGTCGGTGATGGCGGTCAGGTTGACCTTCTGGTTGTAGTCTACAAGGATCTGGGCAAAGGCATCCAGCTGGTCCAGCTGGGTGCCGGTGAGGGTGATGTTCCATGTGGAACATTTTGCTTCCAGACGCTGTTTGTCGATCATGGTGTTGTCCTTTCTGTCGGGTGGTTAGGGGTGGGCGAAAACGTTTATTTTATCGCAATTTCGTATTATTTTTGTTGTTTTGCTGCCAATGCGATGCTCAGCTGCGCCACATCGGAGGGCGAAACGCCGGGAATGCGCCCCGCCTGCCCCAGATTGCGTGGACGGATGCGGGCAAGCTTTTCCCGGGCTTCCAGCGTCAGGCCGGTCAGGGCGGCGTACTCGAAATCTTCCGGGATGATGGTCTTTTCGTGGCGCGCCACCTCCCGGATCATCCGGTCCTGCCGGGCAATGTAACCGGCGTATTTGATCTCGGTCTCCAGCCGCTCCGCCAGCATGGGGGTGATCTCCTCCCCCCAACCAATGATGCCCGCCACCAGCGGGTAGCTGATCTCCGGGCGGCGCAGCAGCTCCTCCGCAATGCCGCCCTCGGCGGCAGGGGCAAGACCGGCGGCTTCCATGGCGGCGCGCAGGTCGGCAGTGCGCAGATGCGCCTCGTGCAGGCGGCGGCGCTCGGCTTCCAGAATTTGCTGGGTGTGCTGGTACTTTGCCCAGCGGTCATCCTGCACAAGACCGTATTCCCTGCCGATGGGGGTCAGGCGCTGGTCGGCGTTGTCCTGCCGCAGGGTCAGCCGGTACTCGCTGCGGCTGGTCATCATGCGGTAGGGGTCCATGACGCCCTTGGTGACAAGGTCATCCACCAGCGTGCCCAGATAGCTGGTGTGCCGGGGCAGCACCAGCTGCTCCCTGCCCAGCGCATTGCGGGCGGCATTCAGACCCGCCAGCAGACCCTGCGCGGCGGCTTCCTCGTAGCCGGAGGTGCCGTTGAACTGCCCTGCCCCGTACAAGCCCCGCACCACCTTGCTTTCCAGCGTGGCTTCCAGACTGGTAGGGTCTACGCAGTCGTACTCGATGGCGTAGGCGGGGCGCATGATCTCCAGATGCTCAAAACCCTTGATGCTGTGGTAGAAGGCGTTCTGCACGTCCTCCGGCAGGCTGCTGGAGGCACCCTGCAAATACATTTCCTCGGTGTTCTCGCCGCAGGGCTCCACGAAGAGCGGGTGGCGATCTTTGCCAGAGAAGCGCACCACCTTGTCCTCGATGGAGGGGCAGTAGCGCGGGCCGACCCCCTCGATCATGCCGCCGTACAGCGGGCTGCGCTGGATGTTGTCCAGAATGATCT
>CAVKCU010000104.1:0-5944 GCA_963654645.1 Clostridiales bacterium
TGGCGTTGTTGATGCTGTTGCGCAGGTCGCTGGCGCTCTTGTTGTCGAAGCCGGTAGCTACAACGGTCACGCGCATCTCGTCGGACAGGTTCTCATCAAAGGCAGTACCCCAGATGATGTTTGCATCGGGATGTGCGCTCTGGGTGATAAGACCTGCGGCGGTCTCCACGTCCTCCAGACCGATGTCCGGGCTGGAAGTGATGTTGATGATAACACCGTGTGCACCGGCGATGCTGGTCTCCAGCAGCGGGCTGGAGATAGCAGCCTTGGCGGCGTTCTCAGCCTTGCCGGCACCCTTGGCGCTGCCCACGCCCATGTGGGCGTAGCCGGCATCCTTCATGATGGAGCGCACATCAGCAAAGTCCAGATTGATGAAGGCGGGCACATTGATCAGAGCAGAGATGGACTCAACGCCCTGACGCAGCACGTTGTCGGCGGCCTGGAAGGCGTTCATCAGGGTGATCTTTTCCTGACTGATCATCTTCAGGCGCTCGTTGGGGATGACGATCAGGCTGTCAACATGCATCAGCAGGTTGGCAATGCCCTGCTCCGCCAGACCCATCTTGCGCTTGCCCTCAAAGGAGAAGGGCTTGGTAACGATGCCAACAGTCAGGATGCCCAGATCGTGTGCCACCTCAGCCACAACGGGTGCTGCACCGGTGCCGGTGCCGCCGCCCATACCGGCGGTGATAAAGACCATCTGGGAGCCCTTGAGGGCATTGGCGATCTCGTCCTTGCTTTCTTCAGCGGCGCGCTGACCGATCTCCGGGTCCGCACCCGCACCGCGGCCCTTGGTCAGCTTGGAACCCAGCTGCACCTTGACCGAGGCATGGTTCTTAGCCAGTGCCTGCTGGTCGGTATTCATGGCGATGAACTCCACGCCCTGCAGGCCGTCGCTCACCATGCGGTTCACGGCGTTGCCGCCGCCGCCGCCCACACCGATCACCTTGATCGTCGTAACGTTTTCGTCCAGTTCTTCGTCGAGCATCAATGCCATAACTTTGTCCTCCATCGGATTTTTATGTGGAACTGCGCAAAAGCCGCACAGAAACTATCATACGATATTTATATAACTGTATCGTATCATTTTTTCGCTCCGATTGCAAGACAAATTTGCTTTTTTGCCGGTGTTTTTTTCGCAAGCCCTCTCCGGGCGGGTATTTCCTGCCAAATCTGTGCGCCCAGCCCCGCCAAAAGCCGGTCAAGATCCGCATAGCCGCGCCGGACAAGCTCCACCCCGCCAAGGCGGCTGCTGCCCCGGGCAGCCAGTGCCGCAAGCACCAGCGCCGCCCCGCCGCGCAGGTCCGGCGCGGTCAGCTTTGCCCCATGCAGCGCCCCCGCAGGCTGCACATACAACGTGCGCTCTGCCACCCGGACATTCGCCCCCAGTGCCGCAAACCCCTCCGCGCAGACAAAGCGGTTTTCAAACACTCTGTCCTGCAGGCTGCTTTCGCCCTGTGCGCAAAGCATCACCGCCGCCAGCAGCGGGGCGGCGTCCGTGGCAAGCCCCGGATAGGGCGCAGTGTGCACGGCTCCCGCACCGCGCAGTGCCCCGAACCGTGAAATGGCGGCAGCATCGTGCGCCCGCTCTACGGTGCAGCCCATTTGTTCCAGAATTTCCAGCAGCGGCGCATATAGCCCGGGTGCGCAGCCCGCCAGTTCTGCCCTGCCGCCCGCTGCTGCCGCCGCACACGCCAGTGTGGAGGCAATGATGCGGTCTGCCACCGGCGTAAAGCTGCAGCCTGTAAGGCAGCGCTTTCCCTGCACCCGAATGGTGTCAGTGCCCGCACCCTCCACGCAGCCGCCGCAGGCGTTGAGAAAAGCGGCAAGATCCGCGATCTCCGGTTCCTTTGCAGCACCATGCAGCACGGTCTGCCCCTGCGCTGTGGCAGCAGCCAGCAGCAGCGTTTCGGTGGCGCCCACGCTGGGAAAAGCGAGACAAATTTCCGCGCCCCGCAGCCCCGCCGGGGCGTACAGCGTAAGCTGTCCGGGCGCTGCGGGCAGCTGCCGCACCCCCATCTGCGCCAGTCCCTGCAAATGCAGGTCGATGGGTCTTGCCCCGATGCGGCAGCCCCCGGGCAGCACGGTGTTCACCCGCCCCAGCCGCGCCAGCAGCGGGGCGCAGAACAGGATGGACGCCCGCATCCGGCCTGCGGCCTCCGGTGCAAGGTCGGTGCGCATGGGCTGCCCCTGCACGGTCAGTTCGGCGCCCTGCCAGCCCGCCGTGCAGCCCACGCCCCGCAGCAGGGTAAGACAATCCTCCACATCGGTCAGGCGCGGCACGCTGTGCAGCCGCACCGGTCCGCTGCACAGCAGCGCAGCCGCCAGCAGCGGCAGCACACTGTTTTTAGCCGCAGGCACTTCCACCCTGCCCTGCAAAGGCCGTCCGCCCGTAATGATCCAATCCCCAGCCATGCCAAGACCCCCGTTCTGCAAAAGATACCCCATGGTATGCAAAACGAGGGTCTTTGGTCAAAGAAATGCACCGGAAACAGCTTTTCCGCTGTCTGCGGGATTTGTCCGGTCATTTGTCCGCGTTTTTCCGGCTTTTCCGCGCCGGTCCTGCCCCGCTACGGCAGGAAATGCCGGTCTTTATCAGCTTTCGCCCCGTGACACCGAGAGCACGATGCCCATCTCGCCCAGCAGCATCATCAGGCTGGTGCCGCCGGAGGAGAAAAAGGGCAGGCTGATGCCGGTGTTGGGGATGGTGTTGGTGACCACTGCGATGTTCAGCACCGCCTGCAATGCCACCTGCACCACAAAGCCCACCACCAGCAGCGCGCCGAACCGGTCCGGCGCGTGCGCCGCCAGCGTAATGCCCCGCCACAGCAGTGCGCTGAACAGCAAGATCACTGCACACGCGCCCAGAAAGCCCAGCTCCTCGCAGAGGATGGAAAAGATGAAGTCGTTCTGCGGCTCGGGCACGAACAGATGCTTCTGGCGGCTGTTGCCCAGCCCCAGCCCCACCGCCCCGCCGGAGCCGATGGCGTACAGGCTCTGGATGGTCTGGTGTCCGTCCCCCAGCGGGTCGGCAAAGGGGTCGAGCCACGAGTTGAGCCGGTCGGCAGCGTAGGGCACCAGCTCCGGCATGAGCACGATTGCCGTACCGATGGCGGCAGCGCCGCCCGCCCCTGCCAGCACGAACCACCGCAGCCCGGTGCCGCCCACGAACATGAGCACCGCGCCGATGCTTAAGATCAGCACTGTACCGGAAAGGTGGGGTTCCAGCAGCATGAGCACCGCCACCACCCCCAGCACCAGCGCAAAGGGCACCACCCCCACCGCAAAGCTGCCCATGCGGTCGTGGTTCAAAGCGATGATGTGGGCAAACACCAGCACCACCGCAAATTTGGCGATCTCGCTGGGCTGTAATGTGCCAAGCCCCGGCAGCACCAGCCAGCGCTTGCAGCCGTTATACTCCGGCATGAACAGCACCGCCGTCAGCAGCACCAGCGAGAGCGCCAGCAGCGGCCACGCCAGCTTATGATAGATGTGGTAGTCCACCCGGCTGGCTATCCACATAGCCGCCAGCCCCATGGCGGCGTACAGCAGCTGCGGACGCACATAGGCAAAGGCATCCTGTCGCCGGTACAGCGCCACCGCGCTGCTGGCGCTGCACAGCATCACCAGCCCAAAGGCTACCAGCGTGAGCACCAGCACCAGAAAGGGCAGGTCCATGGGCGGCAGCGGTCGCAACAGCCCTTTGCGGGCAGCAGTTCTGTGCAATCCCAGTCACCTCCGTTTCTGTTATTGTACGCGTGTACAGGGGCAGTTAGTCATACGCACTGCTGCCGGGCGCATAAACTGCCCGCAAAGGGGGTGCTGCCATGCGCGGCTCAAAACCCACGGACGCCCTGCGCACTTTGCCGGAGCGGGCGTTCCGTCTGCGGGCACGGCTCATTGCGGTGGGGCTGTGCGCTGTCTGCTTTGCAGGGCTCATCGGGCGGCTGTTCTGGCTGCAATTATGCACCGGCGGCTGGTACACCCGGCGGGCGCTGGGGCAGCAGTTGCGGGACACCGTCGTGCCCGCCGACCGGGGCAAAATATACAGTGCCGATGGGGCGCTGCTGGCTGCCAACAGCAGCTGCTGGACCCTGCGCGCCAGCCCCCGGGAGATGCCGGAAGAAAAGCTCGCCCTTGCCGCCAAGGGGCTTGCGGAGATACTGGAGCTAGACGAGGCAAGACTGCTGGAAAAATTCAGCGACCGACGCTCCAATGATTGCCTTCTGCGCTACCGGGTGGAGCGGGAAACCGCCGATGCCGTGCGGGATTTTTGTGCGGCAAACGGCATTACCGGCGTGCGCATCAATCAGGACTCCAAGCGCTGGTACCCGCAGGGGGAGTTTCTGGCGTCGGTGCTGGGGTTCACCAACGTGGACAACGCAGGGGTCAGCGGGCTGGAACTTGAATACAACGGCACCCTTACCGGGCAGAACGGCGTGGTACTGACCGCCGTGAATGCTTGGGGCTACACGCTGGCGCAGAGCTACGAGACCGAGCTTGCCCCCGTGGAGGGCAGCGGGCTGCGGCTGACCATTGATGCAAATATTCAACATTATCTTGAAAACGCGTTGAATTATGCGGTGCAGGAGCATCATGTAGCCGCCCGCAGCGTGGGCATCGTGATGGAGGTGAACACCGGGGCAGTGCTGGCTATGACCACCACCCCGGCCTACGACCCCAACCAGCCCCGGGTCATCGCTGACAAAGCCGCACGCGCCGCCGTGGATGCCCTTTCCGGTAAAGAACGCGCCGCCGCCTTGCAGCTGGCGCAGCAGACCCAGTGGCGCAACAAGGCAGTGAGCGACTTATATGAGCCGGGCAGCGTGTTCAAACTCATCACCTGCGCAGCGGCGCTGGATGCCGGTGCCATCACCCGGCACTCCACCTTTTACTGCGGGGACTCCATCTCTGTGGCGGGCACACGGTTCCACTGTGCCAACCACAAGCGCCACGGCAGCCAGACCGTGACCCAAGCACTGGAAAACTCCTGCAACCAGAGTTTTATCCAGATCGGGGCGCGGCTGGGCAAACAGGCCTTCTGCGATTATTTTGCCGCCTTCGGCCTGCGGGAGCCCACCGGCATCGACCTGCCTGCCGAGCCAAAAAAGAGCCTGTACTACACCGCCGACCGCATGGGACCGGTAGAGCTGGCGTCCTGCGCCTTCGGGCAGAGCAGCAAAATTTCCTATCTGGAAATGGCTGCCGCCGTCTGCGCGGTAGTGAACGGCGGACGCCTGATGCAGCCGTATCTGGTATCGGACATTCTTGCGCCGGACGGCAGCGTTTTGCAGCACAACGCCCCGGTGTGCAAGCGGCAGGTGATCCAGCCCGCCACCTCTGCCATCATGCGGGAGATGATGGAGGCGGTGGTACTGTACGGCGGCGGACGCAATGCGCAGATTGCGGGCTACCGAGTAGGCGGCAAAAGCGGCACCAGCCAGAAACTGGACAGCGTCGACGAGAAAGCCCGCATCGCCAGCTTTGTGGCGGTGGCGCCCATCGACGACCCGCAGTTTTTGTGTCTGGTCTGTCTGGATGAGCCCCACAGCTGGACCACCGCCGGCGGCAGTCTTTCGGCACCGGTCTGCGCCGAGGTGCTGGAGCAGACACTGGTGTACAAGGGCGTCCCCCGGGCAGCGGACACCGGCAGCGCAGACGCGCAAGCCGTCGCCCTGCCCGCCGATGGGGACAGCCTTGACGGGGCGTGATGATTTGGAATGCGCGCCGCTCCGCGGGGGAAGTTCTGCTTGCCGAGGGATGTTCTCTTTTGACACCAAAAGAGAAGAAAGGTGCGGCGGTGCCTGCAAGGCATGAAAGCCCCAGTGGGGCTTTCAAGGCGCAGACCGGTTTGCGCAGCAAATGCTGTGCGTTCAGCACAGCAAGGTCACAGCGATTTCGACGCGCTGGAGCCACGAAAAAGGGGCTGCTCGCCCCTTTTAAC
>CAVKCU010000105.1:0-5928 GCA_963654645.1 Clostridiales bacterium
ACCAGTACACCCAGCTGCAGGATACCGTGGGCGTCATCATGCTGGCCATCGACCACAAGGTGCCCAAGGTGCTCACCCTGAAGCAGATGCTGCAGAAGTATGTGGAGTTTCAGGACGAGGTGGTGCGCCGCCGCACCCAGTACGACCTGAAAAAGGCCAAGGAGCGCGCCCACATTCTGGAAGGCCTGAAGAAGGCCACCGACATCGTGGACGAGCTGATCGCCACCATCCGCGCCTGCAAGGGCGGCATGGCCGAGGCCAAGGCTGCCATCATGGAGCAGTTCGGCTTTGACGACCCGCAGGCAGATGCCATCGTCAAGCTGCAGCTGGGCCGTCTGGCTGGTCTGGAAATTTTGAAGATCGAGGAAGAGCTGGCAAGCCTGCACGCCAAGATCGAGGAATGGGAAGCCATTCTGGCGGATGACGCCCGGGTGCTTGCCATCGTCAAGGACGAGCTGCTGGAAATGAAGAAGCGCTTCGGCGACGAGCGCCGCACCGAGATCCAGTCCGTGACCGGTGAGGTGGATATCGAGGATCTGATCGCCGAGGAACAGTGCGTCTACACCCTGACCGAGGCCGGTTATATCAAGCGCCAGCTCAAGGCCACCTATCAGGCACAGCGCCGCGGCGGTCGCGGCATCTCCGGCATGACCCGCAAGGAAGAGGACATCGTGCAGGAGATGTTCGTAGGCTCCACCCACGACTATGTGCTCTTTGTCACTGACCGGGGCCGCCTGTTCCGCATCAAGGGCTACACCATCGCCGAGGGCAGCCGCACCAGCAAGGGCAGCAACATCGTCAACCTGCTGCAGCTGGCCGAGGGCGAAAAGGTCACCAACATGATCTGCCAGAGCAAGGACGCCGAGCAGTCGGGCGGCTATGTGACCATGGTCACCAAGCAGGGTCTGATCAAGCGCACCCCGCTGGAACAGTACGCCAACATCCGCAAGAGCGGCCTGATCGGCATTGCCCTGAACGAGGGCGATGCCCTGGCATGGACCCGCCTGACCTCCGGTCACGATATGCTCATCGTTGCCACCCGCAACGGTCAGGCCATCCGCTTCAACGAGGAGAACGCCCGCCCGATGGGCCGTAACGGTCACGGCGTGCGCGCCATCCGTCTGGCAGAGGGCGATGAAGTTGTTGGTGTGTGCATCTGCCGCGAGGGCGGCACGGTGCTGACCGTGACCGAGAACGGCAAGGGACGCCGCTCGGATATCGACACCTACCGCATCACCGCCCGCGGCGGCAAGGGCATCCGCAACTACGATGCCGCCAAGGATAAGGTGGCTGCGGTCAAGATCGTGGACGATGTGGACGATGTGCTGCTGAGCAGTCAGGAGGGCATCATCATCCGCCTGCACGCCAACGAGATCCCGCTGCAGAGCCGTTATGGCTCCGGCGTGCGGGTGATGCGTCTGGGCGAGAACGACAAGGTGATGGTACTGGCACGCACCGACCACGACGACGAGGCACAGACCGAGAAGATCGACGCTTCTGAAGCTGATGCAGAGCCCACCGCCGAGCAGCTGGCGGAGATGGAAGCCGCCGACGCAGCCGCCGCCACCGAAGCCCCGGAGGCAGACCCGGAAGAGAAGGAATAATTGAGTTGAACTCCCTCAGTCAAAACCTGACGGTTTTGACAGCTCCCTCGGAGAGGGAGCCTCTGGCGCGTCCGGAAACTTTGTGCTTTAGCTGGAAACTTCACCGCTATGCCAAAGGCCCCATCTCAGAGGGGGCTGTCGCCGAAGGCGACTGGGGGAGTTCAGGCAAGAACCCCTTCAGTCTTTGCTACGCAAAGCCAGCTCCCCCAAGGGGGCGCCTTTGGGCTATGCCGGAAACTTTGCAGCTACCGCTGAAGCCGTCCCCTTGGGGAAGGTGGCTTGACGCGAAGCGGCAAGACGGAAGGGGGATCCCCCGCAGCGCCGCGCTTTCGCAGAAAGCGGCGCTGCAACTGCCGTTTCCCTCTACGACCCCTCCCGTGAAAATGGGTTTCAGGAAAGTCCGCAGACTTTCCTGAAACCCGAAATTATAAATAATTCTTCCGCTATTGATGTGCAGAGCGCAGCGGAGCACATTTAAAATTGTTTCACCGTCAGGTTTGTCTGGACTTCCCCTTAAAACTGTGCTAAAATAAACAAAATCACAATACCCGTGGGGGAGTAGCAGGCGCTTTGCAGAGCGCAGCAAGTCAACATAATGACCGCTTTCCGGTCTGGCTTGCTTTCATTTGCGAGACTCATGTGTTTTGGTGCGTGTTTGCTGCGCCCGTGCACATGGAGTGGATTTCCTAAAAAATCACCCGGTCCCGGACGTACAACGCGCCCGGGGCCGGGTTTTGTATTGCTTGGAATACGGTCAACAAACAGGAGGCAGACAGAATGGAATGGAGTTTTGTGTTTTTTCTTAACAGCGTTTTGCTGGGCGTGGGGCTTGCGATGGATGCATTTTCGGTGTCCATGGCAAACGGTCTGCACGACCCTAAGATGAACAAGGGCACCATGGGCAAGATCGCGGGCACTTTTGGCATTTTTCAGGCCGCAATGCCTATGATCGGCTGGGTGTGCGTGCATACCATCGTGGAGCTGTTCTCGTCCTTTGAAAGCCTGATCCCGTGGATCGCGCTGGCGCTGCTGAGCTACATCGGCGGCAAGATGCTGCTGGACGGCATCCATGGCGAGGAAGCCGAGGAGGCGGCAGAGCTCAGTGCCGGGGCGCTGTTCATGCAGGGCGTCGCCACCAGCATCGACGCCCTCTCGGTGGGCTTCACCATCTCGGAGTACGGCTGGCTGATGGCGTTGACCGCTGCCATCATCATTGCGGTGGTCACATTTTTCATCTGCATGGCAGGTCTGCGCATCGGTAAAAAGTTTGGCACAAAGCTTTCCGGCAAGGCAAATATTCTGGGCGGCGTCATCCTCATTGGCATCGGTCTGGAAATTTTCATCACTGGGGTGTTCTGAATATAACAAGCCCGGAGCGTCTGCGGATGCTCCGGGCTTGTTGCTTGTGATGGATTACCCCTTCAGGCAAAACCTGCCGGTTTTGCCAGCTCCCCCAAGGGGGCGCCTTTCGCAAGAAGGAAAACTTTCCGGCATCGCCGTAAGCCGTCCCCTTGGGGAAGGTGGCATCGCCGCAGGCGATGACGGAAGGGGTAAAAACTCGTCTTTGTTCCCCGTGGAACAATTTTGCATTATTTTGCAATCTCCGGCTCAAAAAAGTCGGCGTATTCCTCGGTCAGCTTGCTGCCAAGGCGGCGGATACCGCCGTACAGGTGCCGCTCCACCAGCGGCTCAAAGGCGGCAAGGTCGCACCGCTCGATGGCGTTCAGCAGGTTGCGGTGGTCGGCGATCACCTCGTCCAGCCCGGCGGTGGTCATGGTGTCCAGCATACGGAACCGGCTGTAATCGGCGTGGGCGTTCTGCAGGGTGCGCCACAGGTACATCTTGTCCATGGCGGAAAACCACGTCTCGTGCAGGCGGCAGTCCATCTCATACAGCTTGTTGAAGTCCGGGGTCTCGGCGCGGGCAAGCGCTTCGTAGGCGTCCACCCGCGCACGGATCTGCGCACGCTGCGCCGGGGTGGCGTTGGGAGCAAAGTCCCGCAGGATGCGCCCCTCCACGGCGGTGCGCTCGTAGATCAGCTCGTCCACGATGCGCCGGTTCAGCCGGGTGACGGTGGTGCCCTTGTAGGGCACGATGCGCACCAGCCCGTTTTCCTGCAGTTTTTGCAGCACCACCCGGATCATGGAGCGCGGCGCACCGAACCGGGTGCACAGCGGGTTCTCACTCAGCGAAGAGCCGGGACGGATGGTCAGGTCGATGATCTCCCGCTCCAGTACGGCGTAAATTTCGGCATCAGTCTTGTATTGCTGTTCCATATCACTCACCTGATTGAAATGATTATTCCTTTAGCGGGCTCGCCCTCTCAGTCAAAACCTAACGGTTTTGCCAGCTCCCCCAAAGGGGGAGCCAAGAGCACTGCCGGAAGCTTTCTCATTGCACCTAAAACGTTAGCAACGGGCTTTAAAGCTTGGCTCTCCCTTTGAGGAAAGACTTCCCCCGCTCCGGGGGAAGATGTCACCGCAGGTGACAAAAGGGGGAATCTGGCGCGGGAGCGCCTGAGAGGGCGAAATGAGCAACAGTCTTATTCTATAAACTCCTTCCACGGTGCGGCGGCGGGCAGGGGCAGAGAAAAGGCCATGGGCTTGCCGGTGTCCGGGTGCACAAAGCGCAGACCGCAGCTTTGCAGGGCAATGCTGCCCTTCTGGCGGCTGCCGTATTTGCCGTCGCCGTACAGCGGGTGCTTGCGGCTGGCAAACTGTACCCGGATCTGATGGGTGCGCCCGGTGTGCAGGGTGATCTCGGCAAGGCTGCTTTCCTCTGCCGCGGCAAGGATGCGGTATTCCAGCACCGCCTCCCGCACCCCCTTGCGGGGACGGCTGACCGGAAACACCCTGCCCTTGCGGCTGTCCTTGAACAGGTAGTCCCGCAGCACCCCGGCGGCGGGCAGCTGCGCGTCCGGCGCACCGGCGATGACCGCGCGGTACTGCTTGACGAACTGCGGCGCGGCGGCTTTGCCCTCGGCGCGGCCGTCCTGCACGGCGTAGGCGTCCTGACTTTGGGCCACCTGACGGCTCAGGGCGGCGGCAGCTGCCGGGGTGCGGGCATAGACCATCAACCCGGACACGCCGGTGTCCAACCGGTGCACCACCCCCACAAAGGCATCGGGCGCGTTCCAGTGTGCGCGCAGCGCGGCGGGCACGCCCTCCTCGCTGGAAAGCCCGGCGGGCTTGTCCAGCACCACAAGGGCGGCGTCCTCGTATAAGATCACAGCTTGCCCTCGGTCAGCAGAGCTTTCAGCTTCAGGATGCCCGCAATGGTCTTGCCGTCCTTGATCTCGTTGCTCAGCACCATCTGATACGCCTTTTCCAGCGGCACCCGGTCGGGGGTCAGGAATTCGTCCGCATCAAGGTGCATCTTGGTCTCGTGCAGACCGGTAGCTACCCATGTGTAGATGACCTCGGTATCGTAGCCCACGGTGGGGTAGAACTCGCCCAGCGAGATGTAGTTGTCGGCGGTCAGGCCGCACTCCTCTTCCAGCTCCCGCTTGGCGGCTTCAAAGGGGTCCTCGCCCTTTTCCAGCTTGCCGGCGGGCAGCTCCCACAGCTGCTGCTGCATGGCATAGCGGAACTGCCGCACCATGCAGATGGTGCCGTCTGCAAAATAAGGCAGGATGCAGGCGCCGCCGTGGTGATGCACCACCTCGCGGGTAGCGGTCTTGCCGTTTTCCAGCAGCGCGGTGTCCTTGGTCAGGGTGATGACCCGCCCCTCGAACAGGGTCTCGCTGGAGAGAGTTTTTTCAAAGTGTACTGTATCGTTCATTTACCTTACGCCCCTTTTCCGGCGCTGCGCCGGTTTTATGCTCTCAGTTTACGGCAAAGTGCGGTTTGTTGTCAATAAAGATATGAGAAATACAAGAGGAGAACGAACCCCCTCAGGCTCACTGCGTTCGCCAGCTCCCCCAAGGGGACGCCTTATGGCAATGCCGGAAACTTTGCCGCCGCCGCCAAAAGCCGTCCCCTTGAGGACTGACTTCCCCCGGCCGGGGGAAGATGTCGCGTAGCGACAAAAGGGGGAGTGTGGCATCGCCGCAGGCGATGACGGAAGGGGTTCCTTCCTAAACTCCCCCAGTCGCCTTCGGCGACAGCCCCCTCTGGGATGGGGCCTTTGGCATAGCGGCAAAGTTTCCGGCTAAAGCGAAAAGCTTGCGGCTGCGCCAGAGGCTCCCTCCCCGAGGGAGCTGGCAAAACCGACAGGTTTTGACTGAGGGAGTCCCCTCTTGCGAAAAAAATCACAATTTCTGGAAGCACACGCCCCCAAAAACCGAAAATCTGCATCACTGCTTGCTTTAACGCACTAAAGAAAG
>CAVKCU010000106.1:0-5887 GCA_963654645.1 Clostridiales bacterium
GACCGGCGCCCTTGCCGCCCAGAGTATTCTTCATGGTGACCTTGTCGCCGCCGAAAGCATCATTGCCTTCGCTGAAGTAGTACAGATACTTTTTGCTCATGCGTTGTTTACCTCCCATTCGTGACCATCGGTACACTTGCCGTGGTCTCATCGTTTGCCTTGTCTTGAACGTACGATGAACATTGTTTTGTGAATGCTAAACTATTATACCAGAAAATCCATTCCTTTCCACCATGCAAAATCCCGAATTTGTCTGTTATTTTTTATGCAAATCTCTTGAAATTTTCCAAGTTTTAAGGTAGTATAAAATGGGAGAAAGTTCGAGAGGTTTTTTGTTTGTACACGCGATTTCTCGTCCTGTTGGATACAACTTTCTATCCCTGTAACTTTTCAAATTCTATTTTGTCGGAACAAAGCTTTCCGCAGCGGAGATGCTGGGCGGACAGGCAACAATTTTCCGGTCGCCTTTCTGTCTCTCTTCCGCCGCGCGCTTTGGTGGGAAGGGAGATTTTTTTCATGCAGAATCCTATTTCTGAACAGACCCGCACTGCTGCTCTGGCACAGCTGGACGCCGCCGAGGCTGCCCGCGAGGACATCCTTGTGCAGCACATTGCAAACGGCGTTGTCATCAACAGCCGCACCGTGCAGATCGACCCGGAGGTGGTCATTGCCCCGGGCGCTGTGATCCTTGCGGGCACCATCCTGCGGGGCAAGACGGTCATCGGCGCAGGCTGCGTCATCGGCCCCAACACCCTCATCGAGGACAGCACCGTGGACGAGGGCACTGCCGTGAATGCCAGCCAGATCTACGGCAGCCACATCGGCCCCCACAACAACATCGGCCCCTTCACCCATGTGCGGGTGAACACCGTCACCGATTACGGCGTGCATCTGGGTGCCTATGTGGAGACCAAGAACTCCAACTTTGCCCGGGGCAACACCGTAAGCCACCTGACCTACATCGGCGACAGCGATGTGGGCAAGTACTGCAACTTCGGCTGCGGCACCGTCACCTGCAACTACGACGGCAAGGATAAGTTCCGCACCACGATCGGCGACTATTGCTTCATCGGCTGCAACACGAACCTTGTTGCCCCCGTGAAGGTGGGCGACGGTGCCTACACCGCCGCCGGCAGCACCATCACCAAGGATGTGCCCGCGCAGGCACTGGGCATTGCCCGGGAGCGCCAGACCAATCTGGACGGCTGGGCAGAGCCCAAGATGGAAGCCTACATCGCCAAAAAACAGAAGCTGGAAAACGAGCAGAGCAAGTAACGCTCTGCCGGAAGGGAGCCGCGTATGAAGTCTGAAAGCTTTCGCAAGCAGGCGCTGAGCCTTGTCCTTTTCTTTGCGGCTGTTGCCGCCGTGTTTGCCCTGACCCGCCTGCGCAGCGACCCCGCCAAAAAGCAGGCGGAGTTCGTGGTGCAGCAGCTGCTCTCCTGCTCCTCTGCCGTGGAGCAGGCCGTGGATACCGCCGCCGCTTCGGCTTCCGGCAGTGAACCGGGGCTTGCCGCAGCGGACACCGATGGACTGTACGCCTTTCTTCAGGCACAGCTGGGCGATGCCATGACAGCTGACTGCCTGAACAAAATCATGGCGAACCGGCTGCCTACCCGCATCACCGCGCTTGCCGGGCAGTCCGGCGACAAGCTGGTGCCCGCTGACCTCACCCTGAAAAAGCGCGCCGGGGCAGAAAACTGCTACGACTTTTCCGCCTCTCTGCTGACCGCAACGGACAGCACCGCCGCCGCGCAGGTGTCCGGCACCATCACCATGGTAAAAGAAGAGGGTGTGTGGAAAGCCTCTGCCCTCACACTGAACCTGTAATATAATGCTTCTCTGCCCCTGTGCCCTGCGGCGCGGGGGCATTTTTTGCTTATAATGTATATCTTTTTGCGCGCGCGTATGTTATACTTAGATGTTGTATCACACTATTATCAGGAAAAGGTATTATCACATCATGAATGAAAACGATATCTGGCTCATTGCAGGGCTGGGCAACCCCGAAGCAAAGTACGATGGCACCCGCCACAACGCCGGTTTTGCCGCACTGGACGCGCTGGCTGACAAGTGGAGCATCTCTGTGGGCAAGACCAAATTTCAGGGCCTGTGGGGACAGGGCGAGGTGGACGGTCATAAGGTGGTGCTGCTGAAGCCCCTGACCTACATGAACCTCTCCGGCGATTCCATCGCCCCCATGGCGGGCTTTTTCAAGATCCCCGCCGACCATGTGCTGGTGCTGTGTGATGATATCACACAGGCACCCGGCAAGCTGCGCATCCGTCCCTCCGGCTCTGCGGGCGGGCACAACGGTCTGAAAAGCATCATTGCCCGGCTGGGCGGAGAGAATTTCCCCCGCATCCGCATCGGCATCGGTGCAAAGCCCCACCCGGACTACGACCTTGCCGCATGGGTGCTGGGCAAGTTCCCGCCGGAGGACGCCAAGGCCATCGCAGACCGCTACCCCGACCTTGAAGCCGCCGCAAAGCTCATCATGGACGGTAAGCTCAGTCTGGCACAGAGCAAGTATAACGGGTAAAAATCATTCCCCCGCATCCTGACAGGAAAGGAGGTTTTTCCATGTACGAAGCCTTACTCAAGGCCACACCGGAATATCAGAAGGTCGCCGCAAGCTTTGGCTCCGCAGGGCCGGCGGCGCTGTTCGGCTTGCCGCCCGCAGGCCGGGCGCTGCTGTATGCCGCCCTGCAAAAGGACCTTGGGCGCACACTCTGCATCGTGACCCCCGGCGAGGCCGAAGCCACCCACTTTGCGGACGACCTCAAGGCGCTGGGGCTTACCGCTGCGGTGTTCCCGCCCCGGGACTTTATGCTGCGCCCGGTGGAGGGTGCAGGCCGCGAGTACGAGTACCGCCGCCTTTCGGTGCTGGGCGCACTGGCGGGCGGGCGGCTGCAGGCCGTCTGCGTGCCCGCCGAAGCCCTTTTGCAGTACACCGTGCCCCGGGCAGAATTCATCCAGAACACCCTCACCTTAAAGCCCGGCATGGTATATAACCGCGAAGCGCTGGTGGCGCGGCTGTTTGCCGCCGGGTATGTGCGCCGCAGTCAGGTGGACGGCCCGGGGCAGTTCAGCGTGCGCGGCGATATCGTGGATATCTATGCGCCGGATATGCGTCAGCCCGCCCGCGTGGAGTACTGGGACGACGAGATCGACTCCATGTCCTCCTTTGACCTGCTGACCCAGCGGCGGGACGGCGCACTGGAAAAAATATACCTCTCCCCTGCCCGCGAGGTGCTGTTCGGCAGCACCGCCGAGACCGCCGAAGCGCTGCGCAATGCCATTAAAAAGGCACGCGGCAAGCGCCGCACCGCGCTGGAAAAGGCCACCGAGGCCGACCTTTCCCAGCTGGATTCCGGTCTGATGCCGGAGGCTATGGATAAATATTACGGCATCCGCTATCCCGCCCCCGCCACGCTGCTGGACCATCTGGACGCGCCGCTGTTCATTCTGGACGAGGTGGGCGGCATCCGGGATGCCCAAAAGGCCACCGAGTTCCGCCGCAGCGAGGAGCTGACCGGGCTGCTGGAGGAGGGGGTGCTCTGCCCCGGGCTGGATGTGTTGTACCAGACCATGGAGGATCTTGTCATTGCCGCCGGGAACCACAGCACCCTGCTGTGCGAGAACTTTCTGCGCGGGATGAACGAGTTCAAACTCAAGGACCTCATCAACGCCGAGGCCTTTGCCGCCCCCAACTGGAACGGCGACCTTGCCTCCCTGCGGGAGGACTTAGACCCGCTCATCGCCCAAGGCTACGCCGTCACCCTGTTTGCCGGTACGCCCAAGGGCGCAGCCGCTCTGACCCGCGACCTTGCCGACAAGGGCTATTCCGTGAGCATGAGCCGGGATGTGCGCCCCGCCAAAGGCATTTTGCAGGTGCTGCCCGGACACTTGACCGCCGGGTGCACCTTCCCCTTTGCCCACGCGGCGGTGCTTTCCAGCCGCCGCCACGGACTGGACGAGGAAGCCGCCGCCGAAGCCAAAAAGCGCAAAAAGAATAAAAACGCCCTGTCCAGCCTTTCGGACATCAAGCCCGGGGACTATGTGGTGCACCAGAGCCACGGCATCGGCATGTACGCCGGTATCCAGCGGCTGGAAGTGCAGGGCGCTACCAAGGACTACCTCAAGGTGCAGTATTCCGGCTCAGACGTGCTGTATGTGCCGGTGACCCAGCTGGATCTGCTCAGCCGCTACACCGCCCCCGGCGATGAGGAAAAGGTAAAGCTGGCAAAGCTGGGCGGCACCGATTGGCAGCGCACCCGCGCCAAGGTGAAAAAAGCCACCGAAGAGATGGCGCAGGAGCTGATCGAGCTTTACGCCCGCCGCCGTCAGGCCACAGGCTACGCCTTCCCGCCGGACGGCGACTGGCAGCGGGACTTTGAGACCCGCTTTGACTACGACGAGACCGACGACCAGCTGCACGCCACCGCCGAGATCAAGCAGGACATGGAAAAAGGCTACCCCATGGATCGGCTGCTCTGCGGCGATGTGGGCGTGGGCAAGACCGAGGTGGCGCTGCGCGCCGCCTTCAAGTGCATCATGGGCGGCAAGCAGTGCGCCCTGCTGGCGCCCACCACCCTGCTGGCGTGGCAGCACTACAACACCCTGCTCTCCCGCATGGAGGCCTTCCCGGTGAAGATCGGGATGCTGTCCCGCTTCCGCACCGCCAAGCAGCAAAAGGAGACCCTGCGTGGCTTGCAGGCCGGCAGCGTGGATATCGTGGTGGGCACCCACCGGCTGCTGTCCAAGGACGTGAAGTTCCACGACCTCGGCCTTGTCATCATCGACGAGGAGCAGCGCTTCGGCGTGAAGCACAAGGAAAAGCTGAAGGAAAGCTTCATCGGGGTGGATATGCTCACCCTGTCGGCTACCCCCATCCCCCGCACCCTGAACATGGCTATGAGCGGCATCCGGGATCTTTCCACCATCGAGCAGCCGCCCATCGAGCGGCAGCCGGTGGAGACTTTTGTGCTGGAATATAACGACGTCATCCTTGCCGAAGCCATGAAGAAGGAGCTTGCCCGGGGCGGGCAGGTGTACTACCTGCACAACCGGGTGGACAACATTGAATCCTGCGCCGCCCATGTCAGCCAGATGGTGCCGGGTGCGCGGGTGGGCATTGCCCACGGCAAGATGACCGAGGAAGAGCTGAACCCCGTGTGGCAGCACCTTTTGAACGGCGAGATCGATATTCTGGTCTGCACCACCCTCATCGAGACCGGCATTGATGTGCGTAACTGCAACACCCTCATTATTGAGGATGCCGACCGCATGGGTCTGGCGCAGCTGTACCAGATCCGCGGGCGGGTAGGGCGCTCCGGGCGCAAAGCCTACGCCTACTTCACCTTCCGCCGGGACAAGACCCTGACCGATATCGCCCAGAAGCGGCTTTCCGCCATCCGGGAGTTCACCGCTTTCGGCTCGGGCTTCCGCATCGCCATGCGGGATCTGCAGATCCGCGGTGCGGGCAGTCTGCTGGGGCACAGCCAGCACGGTCACATGGAAGCCGTGGGCTACGACCTCTACGTTAAAATGCTGGGACAGGCCATCTCCCGGGCGCGGGGAGAGCCTGTTCAGCGGGACAAGAGCGATTGTCTTGTGGACCTGCGGGTGGACGCCTTCATCCCGGAAAAGTATATCCCGGACGGCGCGGGGCGCATCGAGGCCTACAAGCGCATTGCCGCCATCCAGACCCCAGAGGACGCCGCCGATGTGCTGGACGAACTCATTGACCGCTACGGTGACCCGCCGCCCTCGGTGAGTGATCTGGTCAACGTCTCCCTCGTCCGCGTGCAGGCCGCTGCCGTGGGCGTGTACGAGGTGACCCAGAAGAAGGATACCCTCATCCTGAATCTGGAAACGCTGGACCTTG
>CAVKCU010000107.1:0-5865 GCA_963654645.1 Clostridiales bacterium
GGCAGATACCGCCGCAGAGCTGGAGCGTTTTGAGGAAGCCCGGCAGAAGGCCATCGAGCAGCAGACCGCTCTGTACGAAAAGGCACTGGCAGAAGCCGGTGAGGACATTGCCGAGGTGTTCAACATCCACGCCATGATGCTGGATGACGACGACTTTGTGGACGCCATCAAGGAGATCATCAACGCGCAGAAGATGTGCGCCGAGTACGCCGTCAAGACCGCCGGCAACAATCAGGCCGCGGTGTTCTCTGCCATGGACGACCCGTATCTGCAGGCCCGCAGCGCCGATGTGCTGGACATTGCGCAGGCCATGCTGGACATTCTGCAGGGCGTGGACAACGCTTCCCTGCAGGGCACCGAGCCCAGCATTCTGGTAGCCGAGGATCTGGCGCCCTCCGAGACCGTGCGCATGGATAAAAGCCTGCTGCTGGGCTTTATCACCCGCGAGGGCAGCTCCAACAGCCACACCGCCATTCTGGCACGCAGCATGAACATCCCCGCCCTGATCCAGTGCAAGGACATTCAGGACGACTGGGACGGCAAGATGGCTGTGGTGGACGGCTACAACGCCTGTGTGTATGTGGACCCCACCCCCGACCTGCTCAAGAGCCTGAAAAAGCGCCAGCAGGAGGACCAGAAAAAGCAGGCCCTGCTGCAGGAGCTGAAGGGCAAGCCCAACACCACGCTGGACGGCAAGACCATCAACGTGTTCGCCAACATCGGCGGCATGGGCGACGTGGGCGCGGTGCAGCAGAACGACGCCGGCGGCGTGGGTCTGTTCCGCACCGAGTTCGTTTACCTGAACTGCAAGGATTTCCCCACCGAGGACTACCAGTTCGAGGCTTACAAGCAGGTGGTAGAAAGCCTTGCACCCCGCAAGGTTGTTGTGCGCACCTGTGATATCGGCGCAGACAAGACCGTGGATTACATGAAGCTGGACCCCGAGGAGAACCCCGCGCTGGGCTACCGCGCCATCCGCATCTGCCTGACCCGCAAGGACTTCTTCAAGACCCAGCTGCGCGCGCTGCTGCGTGCTTCTGCCTACGGCAACATGAGCATCATGTTCCCCATGATCACCAGCCTGCGGGAGCTGCAGGACGCCAAGGCTGTTCTGGAAGAGTGCCGCGCCGAGCTGACCGCCGAGGGCGTCAAGATGGGGCAGAACATTGAAGTGGGCACCATGATCGAGACCCCCGCCGCCGTGCTCATCGCGGACGAGCTGGCTGCCGAGTGCGACTTCTTCTCCATCGGCACCAACGACCTGACCCAGTACACCTGTGCACTGGACCGCCAGAACGCAAAGCTGGAGCCCTTCTTTAACCCCCACCACCCCGCCGTGCTGCGCGCCATCAAGATGACCATTGAAGCCGGTCACCGCCACGGCATCTGGGTAGGCATCTGCGGCGAGCTGGGCGCCGACACCGCCCTGACCGAGACCTTCCTGCGCATGGGCGTGGACGAGCTGTCCATGAACGCCAAGAGCATCCTGCCGGTGCGCAAGATCATCCGCAGCGTAGACCTGAGCAAACCCTCTGAGAAGGCTTGATAAACACCGTACCATAAAACGATTTTAAATGGCTTCCGCTTGCGCTCTAGCCATTTTCAGCGGAAAAATTATTATTATAATTTGTGGCTCAGAAACGCCTGCGGGCGTTTCTGAGCCACTTTTTCACAGAAGGGGTCGTAAATGCCGTTTATCTCTACGACCCCACCCGTGAAAATGGAATACCGGAGCGTCCGCAGACGCTCCGGTATTCCGAAATCAAAAATAATATTTCCTTAGCTTATGCGCAGAGCGAAGCGGAGCGCATTCCAAATCGTCCCCGCACAGAAGAGAACGTTATTTTCCTCTTGCCAGCGCCTGCAGCTTTTGCTTATCCAGCACCTGCACGCCGCCGCGGTACAGCCGCACCCAGCCCTCCTGCGCAAAGTATTTGAGCATCCGGCTCACCACCTCGCGGGCAGAGCCCATGTACTTTGCCATCTGGTCGTGGGTCATGCGGACATCCGCGCCGCCGGTCTTGGCAAGCTCGTCGGTCAAAAAGATCGCCAGCCGCCGGTCGGCGCTCATGAATAAGATCTGCTGCATCGTCCACATGGTGTCGGAAAAGCGCTCTGCCGTCATCTGGTAGGCGTAGCAGCGCACATAGACGTTCTCCTGCATCAGCTGCCGGAAGATGCCCGCGCTGATGCAAAGCGCTTCGGTGTCCTCCTCGGCGTCGATGTAGAGGTCGATGTTCACCGCGTCCATCACGCAGGAGGCGGACAGGATGCACACCTCCCCGCCGAACAGGCGGTACAGCGTCACGTCCCTGCCGTCCTCGGACAGTAGGTAGCTGCGCAGCTGCCCGCTGCGCAGTAAAAGGATGCCCACGCAGCTTTCCAGCGGGCTGTGCACCCGGGCGCCCTTGGCGTAGTGCACCGGGCGGGTAAAGCGGCACAGCCGCTCCTGCTCTTCCGGGGTCAGCTGCTCCCAGAACGGGAACGCACAGGCCAGACACCGGGCGTGCGGAGATGTTTCAGCCATACGGCTCACCCCTTTCGCAGCGCCTTGGCGGCTTCCGTGCCCGCCAGTGCGCCCTCGTAAACGGCCTTTGCCACCTGCAACAGCCCGCCGGTGCAGTCCCCGGCGGCGTACAGGCCGGGTACGGTGGTCTGCATTTTGTCGTCCACCACGATGCGGCTGCCCTCTACGGCAGCGCCCAGCTTCCGGGCAAGTGCGGTGCTGCCCGCCACGCCCAGCGCCACAAATACGCCGGATACCTCCCGCACCGCGCCGCCCGCCAGCTGCACGCCGGTGACGGTCTGCTCGCCCAGAATGGCCTCCACCTTTTGGGTGCAGACAGCTACCTCGGGCGGGAAGTCTGCGGTCAGGGCTGCGCCGTTCGTCAGCAGGGTGACGCTTTTCACCACCGGCAAAAGCGCCTGCACCTCGTGCAGGGCGTACTCGCCGCTGCCCAGCACCGCCACGTCCTTTCCACGGTAGAAAAAGGCGTCGCAGGCTGCGCACCAGCTTACGCCGTGGCCTTCCAGCCCGGTCAGCCCCGGGATGCGGGGCACCGCGCGGGAAGCACCCGTTGCCAGAATGACCGCGTCTGCCGGGTACGCGCCCGCCAGCGTTTCCACGGTCAAACGGTCGGTCCATGTCAGCCCCACGGCCTCGGTCTGCACAAACTGCACCCCCAGCCGCCGGGCGTTCTCGATGCTGCGGCGCTCCAGCTCCGGCCCGGAGACCGGCTGGGCGAAGCCGTAATAATTTTCGATCTTTTCGGCGCGCGCCAGCGCCCCGGAGCCCTTGGTCAGCACGGTGGTCTGCACCCCGGCGCGCACGGCGTACAGGGCGGCAGACACCCCCGCCGGGCCGGAACCTACGATGATGATGTTGGACATGGTGTTGCTCCTTTGCATGGTTCATTGCCCTTATTATACACCAAAGCCGCGCAGATTTCTGTGACCGGGTCGCAAATTTTTTTGAGCGGCGGGCACTGTTCAAGCCCCGGGGCGTGTGCTATACTGTTGTCATGTTGAAATTTCTGCCACAGGGGGCTTTTGCTTTATGTCCAAACAACGTCTGCTTTTCATCACCACCGGCGGCACCATTGCCAGCGTGCGCACCCAGCAGGGGCTGAAGCCCGTGCTTACCAGCGAGGAGCTGCTTGCCCATCTGCCGGAGCTGAAGGAGCTGTGCTGCCCGGAAACGCTGGCGCTGTGCAGCATCGACAGCACCGACCTCGGGCAGGAGCACTGGCTCATGATGGCACGCGCCATACAGGAAAACTACGCCCTGTACGATGGCTTTATCATCTGCCACGGCACGGATACGCTGGCGTACTCTGCGGCGGCGCTCTCTTATCTCATCCAGAACGCGGATAAGCCCATCATCCTCACCGGCGCGCAGCAGCCCATCTCCAACGAGATCACGGATGCCAAGAAAAACCTGCGGGACAGCGTGGTCTGCGCCATCGACCCGGGCAGCCGGGGCGTGATGGTGGTGTTTGGCGGGCACGTCATCGCGGGCACCCGCGCCAAGAAGAACAAGACCATCAGCTACGATGCCTTTGCCTCGGTCAACTTCCCGGAGCTGGCGCTGGTGCAGGGCGACCGGCTGGTGCGGTACATCCCCTCGCCGTGGCCCACCGGCCCGGTGGAGTTCAGCCGCACACTGGACAGCCGGGTGTTCCTGCTCAAGCTGACCCCGGGCATGTCCCCGGCGCTCATCCCGGAGATCTTCCACCTGTACGACTGCGTCATCGTGGAAAGCTTTGGCGTGGGCGGCATCCCGCAGCAGCTGATGGACGCCTTTGCCGCCGGGCTGGGGGACTACGAAACCACCCACAAGGTGCTCATCATGACCACGCAGGTCACCTACGAGGGCAGCGACGTGGGCGTGTACGAGGTGGGCAAGCGGGTGCGCAACCGTTTCCGCTTTTTGGAAGCCCACGATATGACCATCGAGGCCGTAGTGACCAAAAGCATGTGGCTGCTGGCGCAGAACTGCGAAAGCTTTGACCAGCTGCAGCAGCGGTTCTACCGTCAGGTGAACTTTGACACCTTCTACCACTGAGCTGCTTTTTCAGAATACCAGCTGCACCAGCAGTACATAGCAAAGGGTGCCCCCGGCTACGCTGAGCAGGGTCTGGTGCTTCCACTTATGCAGCGCGATGGTCGCCAGCAGCGCAAGCGCTTCCGGGATGCCATGACTGCCGGAGAACGGGGTGACGCCCTTCAGACAATAGACGATGAGCATCCCGAAGATGGCGGCGGGCAGCACCCGCCCCAGATACCGCACCACCTCCGGCGGCTGCTGCTCCTTGCTGGAAAAGATCAGAAACGGCAAAAACCGGGTAAGCATGGTGGCGGCGGTGCACACCGCAATGGTAAGCCCCATCTGAACTGCTGTCATTTTTCTACCTCCCCGGCTGCTTTTTCCATCGGACGGCGCAAAGCCAGCAGCAGCACCAGAATGCCGCCCATGGACGGCAGCAAAAAGCTGCCGGAGCCAAATATCATCAGACACACCAGCGGCACGGCAAGGCCGATGAGGGCACTGCCGTGCTGCTTATCTTTTTCCCACTGGTTCAGGAAGATGACCGTGAACATTGCGGTCATGACAAAATCCACGCCCTCGGTGCTGAAGGGCAGCACCGTGCCCAGCGCAGCCCCAAGCCCGGCGCTGCCCACCCAGTAAAGCTGATCCAGCAGGGTAATGAAGAACATGAACCAGCCCTTATCCACCCCTTCCGGCGGCACTGCCGAGCAGGTGATGGAAAAGGTCTCGTCGCTCATGGCAAAGATCATGTAAAAGCTGCGCCAGCCGTAGCCCTTATAGCGCTCCAGCATGGCAAGACCGTAGAACAAATGCCGCGCCTGGATCATCAGTGCCATCAGAAAGGCCGGCAGCGGCGAGAACGCGCCCAGCAGCAGGCTTGCCAGCACGAACTCCAGCGAGCCGCCGTACACGACAGTGCCCATGAGCATGGGCATCCACACCGGCAGCCCCAAGGACTGCACATAGATGCCGTAGCCCAGCCCCAGCACAAAATAGCCCGCCAGCACCGGGATGGTCTGCGGAAAAGCCGCCCGCAGCGCCCGCAGGCAGGGGTGCGGCAGAGCAGGGGAAACGGTTCGGGACAGATGCTGCATAGAAAAGCTCCTTGCTTTGCGGGAACAGCGGGCGGCGCGCCCATATACCCACATATATCGTATGTAATGCGTAATTGTTATTATAACACATCCCGGCGCGTTTGCAAGACGGCGGCTTCTTGCTGCCGGGACGATTTGGAATGCATCGCGCTCCGCGGGGGAAGTTACTGCTTGCCGCAAGCGTGCAAAGACGCTCCGCTGGGCCAGAGGCAGGGAGGGGTG
>CAVKCU010000108.1:0-2397 GCA_963654645.1 Clostridiales bacterium
GTGATCAGCGGACCGGAGGCAACCGCCGGGTCGATATGGATCTTATGGAACAGCATCGGGATCAGCGTGCCCACCAGACTGGAAATGACCATGGATACGATCAGCGACAGCCCAACGCAGCCGGACAGCAAAAACGCCGAGGTCCAGACGTAGCCCTTGAAAAAGTGGATGTAGCAGCCCAGAAAGCCCAACGCCATCACCGCCAGAATGGCACCGTTCAAAAGACCCACGCGGGTCTCCTTCCAGAGCAGCTGCAGCTTTTTGGAAAGGGTCAGGTTTTCATCCACCAGCACACGGATGGTCACTGCCAGCGACTGGGTACCGACATTGCCTGCCATATCCAGCACCATGGACTGGAAGCAGATGACCACCGGCAGCACCGCTACCACCGATTCAAACGCGCCGACGACCGAGGAGACCAGCATCCCGAGGAACAGCAGGGCGATCAGCCACGGGAGACGCTTTTTCACGCTCTCAAAAACGCTTTCGTTCAGATCTTCCTCGCCGGTCAAGCCGCCCAGCTTTGCGTAATCATCGCCCATCTCATCATCGACCAGCTCGACCACATCGGACGAAGTGATAATGCCCACCAGCTTGCCGGCATCGTTCAGCACGGGCAGACTGCGCTCCGCGTAGTCCACGATGCGGTCGATACAATCGCTGACCTGCTCCCGGTCCGTGACATAGGGATAGGAGCGGACGATCAGGCTTTCCAGACTTTTATCTGCCCGGGCAATGATGAGGTCCTTCAGGTCGATGGCGCCGTAGAAGTGCTCGTTTTCATCCACCACATACAGCGTGGAGATGTTATCGTTTTCTCCTGCCTGCTTTACCAGCTCGCTCATCGCCTGCCGGATGGTCATATCGTTTTTGATGGAGATGTAGTTGGTCGTCATTCTGCTGCCGATCTCATCCTCGTCATAAGAGAGCAGCATCTTCACATCTTCAACCGAGTCTTTGTCCAGCTTGTTGACGATCTCATTCTTATCGGTATCGTCAAGGTCTTCCAGTGCATCCACCGCATCGTCCGAGTCCATGTTGGAAATGACCTTTGCTGCCTCGTGGCTGGGCAGTTCCTTTAGATACGGTTCGGCGTCGTCCAGATAGGTAAAGATCTCCGCAACAGTATCCACACCCAGAATGGAATAGAGCGATTGACGCTCGGCGGGGGTCAGTGCCTCCAACGCATCCGCCAGATCCTTTTCATGGTAATCAGACAGCTTTTCAGCCAGCTCTGCCTTGGGCAGACCGCTGTGAATGATGCTCAGAATTTCCTGCACATAATTCTTCTGCATGGTAGTTCCTCCTGATTCCGCGAGCTCGACAAATCAAAATTTATCGCTCCGCTTAAAATTTTGCACTTCATCATAGCACATCCGGTATGCGGCAGCAACCCTGCCGAAGTGAATTTTTTGTAAAATATCGGGCACAAGGATCTGCCGCTCGCAGAAGCACTGCCTGATGGGCAAGCAGTACAAAGCCGAAGAAGCTACGCACGGCAATCACCTCCTGATTTCCCTGCCCCGCCTGCGGCTAGGGCTTACAGGTTTAAATCATCCGCTGTTGCTGTCGGTCACGATTGCTGTTTTCATAGGACGGCTCCTTTTTCACTCGGATTCAGGAAAAATTCTTGTTTCTTTCGTCAGTTTTTGCTATACTTTTCTTATTGTAAGGCAAGGCACGGACCGTGTGTCCTGCGTTGTTTTGATTTGAGAGGTATCCAATGCGACAGACACGGGCAGCCATCATCGCTGCATTTGCACAGCTTTTGGAAGAACGACCGCTGAACAAGATCACGGTCAAGGACATTGTTGATACCTGTGATATCAACCGGAATACGTTTTATTATCACTTTCAGGATATTCCTGCGCTGCTGCAGGAAATGATGGACGAAAAAGCCGCCCTGCTCATTCAGCAGCACTATACCTTCGGTCGCCCGCTGGACTGCATTCAGCCTGCTTTGCAGTACGGTAAAGCGCACAAGCAGGCGATTCTCCATGTCTATCGTGCCGTTCCAAGAGAGACGTTTCTGACCTATCTGGAACGATTGTCCCAGCACATGGTGGATGAATATTTCCATAATATCTCCAAGGAGCTTTCGATCCCGGCAGAGGATGCCCATATTCTGAACCGCTACTATAAGTGCACGACAGTGGGCTGCCTTCTGGACTGGCTGGATGCTGGGATGGGCTATGACCTCGAAGCCGAACTGCAGCGGCTCTGCGACCTGATGGATGGGGAAGGAAAACGTGTGCTGCACAAAGCCGCAGAAAGATGACTGCTTACAAAGAACGCCGCAGAGTTTTCTGCGGCGTTCTTTGCTTCATTTACTGCTTCTTATCCTGCATTTTTTCCTGCTTGCGCTCGTTCCACAGCCGTTCCGCTTCGGGTGCCCAG
>CAVKCU010000108.1:3246-5804 GCA_963654645.1 Clostridiales bacterium
CCCTGCTGGATGATGCTGTCGATCTCATCATAGGTCAGGTTCAGCTTGTTGCCATATTCGGCAGCCCAGCAGCCCGTGCAGTGCAGATTGCAGGCGGAAGTCGGGTCCATCAAAATCGTCCAGGGGATGTTGCAGTTGTACTTCTTGCGGTTGGCTTCCTGCTTCGGCCAGCCCACCATAGCAGCATTGATAAAGAAGTTGACCGATACGGTCTTCATCACTTCCGGGTCGATGTCGTGGACGATGTGCAGGATGTAGTTGTGGTACGGATGCTCCGGATTTTCGATGGCCTCGCGGATCTGCTTGCGCTGCCGGACAAACTCACCGCCGGCAAACTTGTCCGCCCAGTCTATGATCTTCAGCAGATTCTTTTCGGGGTCTTTGTACAGGTAATTGAACGCCTGCTCCAGACCATACTTTTTGATGCTTTCCATTGGATTCATGATCGATCCGTCTCCTTTACTTTACGACTTCTTCCGTGCGTCTTTTTACCATGATCTTGACGACTAAAAGATTGACGATCCCTTCCATCAGCAGCGTGCAGCTGGTCAGGAACCGGATGTTCAGCGCGTTTTTGCTGAACAGACTATACAAAATCAGCAGTACGCTGACAACGCCTGTAATTACTGCGGCGATGAGGACGAAGCCCCATCGCTCCAGCCCGAAATCCTGCGCCTCCTTGGACATCTGAATCCGAAACAGACAATCCATCAGTGTAACCCATCCAAGCCCCAGTGACAGATACGGATAGGCCAGACTATGTGCGGCACAGACCATGACACCCAGAACGATCATCAGCAGCCCACAGGCAAAGTCAAAGTGAAAGGCCAGACAGTAGGAATCTTTTGAAAAGAAGCCCACGATCCGGATGATGCCGTATCCGACCAAAAGACAGCCGGTAAACCAACAGGTGGCAATAGGGTCAAGATTTGGATGGAACCAGTAAACGAAAGCGGCAGCACAGGAAACGAGGGAGACCAAAAGGTATCCGTAGTATGCGACCCTGAGTTTTTTCATGCGGTGTTCCACTCCTTTTGTCCGCTGTTTCGTTCGGGAGTACCTTTATCTTATCGGATTTTTGCAAACCGAACAATGGACAATGAAGTGTGCCGTGTACGAAATCGAACATTGCGGGGGTGTTTGCCTAAATCAGGACACAACATCTATTTCTGGTTTCTGCATCCTGCACCGGATATTGCCTGCCTTATTTCACCTTGTTCCGCAGTTCTTTTTTTGTTGCCCACAGGCTGTAAGCGCAGGCCACCACCTCGGACACCCAGAACGCAAACCATGCCCTGTCGATGCCCACGGTGCGGATGAGCAGCCATAGGCAGGGCACCAATACCACCAACTGCCGCAGCGCACCGCCGATCATGTTGACCACGCCGTTGCCAAGACCAGAGGCAAAGTAGCCGCACAGAATAGTTGTGACCGCAAACAGGAAGGTCACAGAGATGATGCGCAGGGCAGGCACGCCGAAGGCCAGCATCTCCTCACTGGCGGAGAACAGCCCCAGCAGCTGCGCCGGGAACAGCAGGAACACCGCCGTGCCGCACAGCGCAAACGCCACGCCGGTGGGCAGCAGCACCTTCCACGCCTGCTTCACCCGGTCGGACTGACCGCTGCCATAGTTGAAGCCCACCACCGGAATAGCCGCCTGTCCCAAGCCGTTCACCGGCATCATCAGGAAGTTTTGCAGCTTGTAGTAGATGCCGAAGAACGCCACCGCCGTGGAGGACACCCCCAGCAGAATGCCGTTGACTGCAAAGGTCATGACGCTGCCGATGGCCTGCATCACGATGGTGGGCAGACCCACCCGGTAGATGTCGGCCACATCCTGCCACAGAAAGCGGTAACCCTTCAGCCGGACGTGGATGACCGGATTCTTGACCCGGTTGAACCACAGCGCCGCCACTGCACCGATGAGCTGCCCGATGACGGTGGCAATGGCCGCGCCCCGGATGCCCATGACCGGGCAGCCCAGCAGACCAAAGATCATGATGGGGTCGAGGATGATGTTCACCACCGCACCGATGATGAGAGAGACCATGGACAGCACGGTATCGCCCACGGCCTGCAAGAGCCGCTGCCCGTAGGTCTGCAAAAAGATGCCCCAGCAGAACACAAGGTTCACCGAGAGATATTCCCGGCAGAGCTGCTGCAATTCCGGGTCACCCGTCAGGGCAGTAGCAATTTGCTTTGAGAACAGCAGCCCCACCAGCGTAAACACCAGCGAAGTGCCCATCATCAGAAACAGGCCGGTGGTGGCGGCACGGCAGGCTTCCTCCGGCTTTTTCTGCCCCAGCTTGCGGGAGAGCAGGGCGTTCAGACCAACGGCAGTGCCCACGCCGATGGCGATCATCAAAAACTGGATGGCATACACAAGGGAAGCGGCGGTCAGGGCTGTCTCGGACAGGCGTGCCACAAAGATACTGTCCACAATGTTGTACAGCGACTGGATGAGCAGCGACAGCATCAGCGGCACCGCCATGGTGTAGAGCAGGGGGCGGATGGGCATTTCCGCCAGTTTGTTTTTCGGGTTCATAGTTCCTCCTTTT
>CAVKCU010000109.1:0-5802 GCA_963654645.1 Clostridiales bacterium
ACCCTGCCCCGGGGCAGGCGGGGTGCCCGCCCCTGCAGCAGGATGCTGCCCAGCAGCACCAGCACGCTGCCCAGCATGAACCGCACCCCTGCAAAGCAGAAGATGGAGGCAGTGTTACCGGAGTCTATGGAAAACAGGCGGTAGCCCAGCTTGATGAACGGAAACGCCGAGCCCCACAGGACATTGCAGAAGATAGCCAGCAGCACGGCGCACACCGGTGTGCCGAAGATCTTATCCAGCTTTGCCGCACGGACGGCTGTATTATCAGACATGATGCTCCTCACTTAGTGGATGCGGCTGCCCACGGGGACGTCGTCGCCATAGAAAGCAATGGAGCAGCCGCCGTCGGCGGTATCGGCGGCACAGATCATGCCCTCGCTGACATACTTGCCCTTGAGCATGGGACGGGGTGCCAGATTGCACACGATGCCCAGCTTTTTGCCGATGAGATCCTCGGGCTTAAACCACTTGGCAATGCCGGACAGGATGCAGCGCTCCCGCTCACCGTCAAAAACGGTGAGGTGCAGCAGCTTTTTGCTCTCCTTCAGGTTCTCGCAGGCGCGCACCTCAGCCACGCGCAGCTCCACCTTGCAGAAGGTGTCAAAGTCGATCTCTTCCTCGTGGGTGAAGTCCACGGTGCTCTCCTCTGCGAGTGCGGCAGCCTTCTTCTCGGCTTCCTCCTTGGCTTTGTTGGCAGCAACGGCAGCAGCCTTGCGCTTCTCGTCCTCTTCCTTCAGGTGGGCGATCTCCTTAGCCACGTCAATGCGGGGGAACAGTGCCTCGCCCTTGTGTACGGTGTAGGTCTGCTGTGCGCCGTAGGTGGTCTTGGTCAGATCCAGTGCGGAAGCGTCCAGACCCAGCTGCTCCATCATCTTGGGGGCGGTGGTGGGCAGGTAGGCGTTCAGCAGGATGCCGCACACGCGCAGTGCCTCGCACAGGTGGTACAGCACGCTTTCCAGACGCTGCTTGTTGGCTTCGTCCTTCGCCAGTGCCCAGGGTGCAGTCTCGTCGATATACTTGTTGGCGCGCTGGATGACCGCAAAGATCTCCATCAGTGCCTGCGGGATGGTCAGGTCATCCATGTCGGCAGTGACCTTGGCGGTCAGCTCGCTGACCATGGTCTCCAGCTCGGTGTCGATGGCCTCGGTACCGGCTACGTTATGCACGGTGCCGCCGAAGTACTTTTCGCACATCGCCACAGTGCGGCTGAGCAGGTTGCCCAAATCGTTCGCCAGATCACTGTTGATGCGGTTGATCAATGCCTCGTTGGTGAACATACCGTCGTTGCCGAAGGGGATCTCGCGCAGCAGGAAGTAGCGGATAGCGTCCACGCCGTAGCGATCGCACAGGATGACGGGGTCCACCACGTTGCCCACAGACTTGGACATCTTGCCGCCGTTCATCAGCAGCCAGCCGTGACCGAACACCCGCTTGGGCAGCGGCAGATCCAGTGCCATCAGCATGGCAGGCCACAGGATGGTGTGGAAGCGCAGGATCTCCTTGCCCACCATGTGCAGGTCTGCCGGCCAGAACTTGTCGTAATCGTGGTAGGTCTCGTTGCCGTAGCCCAGCGCGGAGATATAGTTGCTCAGAGCATCGACCCAGACGTACATGGTGTGCTTGGGGTCGAAGGGGACCGGGATGCCCCACTTGACGGAGGTGCGAGAGACGCAGGTGTCCTGCAGGCCCTGCTTGATGAAGGCGATCATCTCGTTCTTGCGGCTCTCAGGCTGGATGAACTGGGGATTCTCCTCGTAAAGCTTCAGCAGGCGGTCGGCGTACTTGCTGGTCTTGAAGAAGTAGGCTTCCTCGTGGGCGTCGTAGACCTCACGGCCGCAGTCGGGGCACTTGCCGTCCACCAGCTGGCTGTCGGTCCAGAAGCTCTCGCAGGGCTTGCAGTAGTGGCCGATGTACTCGCTCTTATAGATATCGCCCTGCTCGTACAGCTTGGTGAAGATCTTCTGGCAGCTTTCCATGTGGTAGTCATCGGTAGTGCGGATAAAGCGGTCGTAGCTGACATCCAGCAGCTTCCACAGATCCTTGACGGTAGCCACGATCTTATCCACATACTCCTTGGGGGTAACGCCGGCATCGGCAGCCTTATCCTGGATCTTCTGACCGTGCTCATCGGTACCGGTCAGGAACATGACGTCATAGCCCTGCATCCGCTTGAAGCGGGCCAGCGCATCGCAGGCCACGGTGGTGTAGCTATGACCGATGTGCAGCTTATCGCTGGGGTAATAGATGGGGGTGGTGATATAAAATGTCTTGTGTTCGCTCATGGGGTTCTATCTTCCTTTCTTTTGGTTCTGCAGCAAAAAGCGCTCCCGCCCTGCCGGGTATAACCGGACAAGGACGAGAGCGCTGAACCTTCGTGGTACCACCTTGCTTCGCTGCGCCCTTGCGGACACAGCCTTTAGCCGGCAAAAACCGGCCTTGCGCGGTAACGGGCGCACCCCGTCGCAGGCTCATTGTTCACCTGCGCGGCTCCAAGACCATCTTCTGCGCCGCGCGGCCTGCCCGGTTCCATCCTTCGGGCTTTCTGTCAGGCGCAGACGGTGCATACTCTTCTCTTCACAGCCAATTTGACACAATTTTCAGTGTTGCTTCTATCATACGCAAAAAATGCGGGTTTGTCAACAAAAAGATGCAGAATCGCGCCGGCAGAGCACCCTCTGCCCGCATTTTGGTGCGCGGGCAACATCTGCACTTCCGTAAAACAAAATGGATGCCTCCCTTTACATTCAGGGAGGCATCCATCATGGAAACCTGATCACTTCATTTTGAACCTGCGTCTGCGGCGGGCTCTACCACCACATACACGCCTGCGGGCACACAGGCAGCCCATGCGCCGTCTTTGTCCAGCCAGCCGAATTGCTCACAGACATGGTCCGGGCACTGGCTGTCCAAAAACGCGATGGCGCCATCCTTTACCTGCAGGTGCACGACGTAGTCCCCTACCTCGTACAGGTAATCATGATCCTGCGCAAGGGGCAGGGTCTCGGTAACGCCGTCACCGAAATCCACAACAGCCTGTAAGCCGCTGCCCTTGGCGGGGTGCTGCGCCCGCACCGCAAGAAAAACACCTGCGGCCAGCGCCAGCACTACCAGTGCAAAGATCAGATTTTTCTTCCACGCGCTACCCTTGGGGGCGGCGGTGTCAGAGTTTTTTGGCTTTATGCTCATGCAGCGTACTTGCTGGCAGCTGCACCGGCAATGCGACCAAAGACGGTAAAGTCAGCCACAGCGTTGCCGCCCAGACGGTTTGCGCCATGCACGCCGCCGGTCACCTCACCTGCTGCGAACAGGCCGGGGATCACAGAGCCGTCAGCCTTCAGCACCTCAGTGTTGGTGTTGATCTTCAGACCGCCCATGGTGTGGTGCACACCTGCGGTGACCTTGATGGCGTAGTAGGGAGCGGTATCCAGAGCTTTTGCAAAGCTGGTGCGACCGAAGTCGGGGTCATTCTTGGCCTCAACGTAGCCGTTCCAGGTCTTCATGGTCTCGGCAAAAACAGCCTCGTCCACGCCCATAGCCTTTGCCAGTTCCTCGTAGGTCTGACCGGTCACGGTGTAGCCCTTCTTGATGTAGCCCTGAATGACGCTGGAAGCATCGACCATAGTCTGATCCACCACCAGCCAGCTGTAGCTGCCGGTCTGAGCGATCTCAGCAGCGGAAACCACGTCGCGGGTGCCCACTTCATCGATGAAGCGCTTGCCCTCGGCGTTGATCAGCACAGCGCCGTCGCCGCGCAGACCCTCGGTGATCAGAGCAGCGGTGTTAGCCTCCACGGTGGGGTGGATCTGGATCTGATCCATGTCCACAGTGTCAGCACCCACAGCGGTAGCCATCTCAATGCCCTGACCCTGTGCGCCTGCGGCGTTGGTGGTCATAAAGCCCTTCAGCTCGGGCTTGTACTCGATGACCATGTCCAGATTTGCGCCGAAGCCGCCGGTGGTCAGCACCACAGCCTTGGCATTCACGGTGATGGTCTCGCCGGTGGAGCCGGTAGCCTTCACGCCCACAACGGCGCCGTTTGCATCGGTCAGCAGCTCGGTGGCGGTGGTGTTCAGCAGGGTCTGCACGCCGGCCTTGTCGCAGTTCTCCTGCAGCAGGGGGATCATGTAAGAGCCCACGGAAACGGTCTTGCCCTCAGCATTCACGGGGCGGTGGATACGCTTGACGGATGCGCCGCCGAAGCTGGAAACGCTGTGCAGGGTGATGCCATGCTCGTCCAGCCAGTCAATGGCGTCAGCGCTATTGGAGCACAGGGTCTCAACCAGTGCAGGGTCGTTGATGCCCTTGCCGCCGATCATGGTGTCCAGCTCCATCAGCTCCACAGAGTCGAAGTAGCCGGTGGGGTTCTTCTGGTACTCTGCCCACTGCTCAGAGACAGTCTTTGCCAGAGCGGTGATGGTGGCGTTGTCGGCGTACTTGTCGGCAGCGGTCTTCAGGGTCTTTTCCACGCCTGCGGACTCGCCGAACTCGTTCTCGTCCTGATACACGGTCTTGCCGGCGTTCATGCCACCGGTAGCGCGCACGGAGTTGCCGCCCACCATGGGCTGGCTTTCCAGAATGACCACGCTCTTGCCCTCGGCAGCAGCAGTAATGGCAGCAGTCATGCCTGCACCACCTGCACCCACGATGGCAATATCGGCGTCAATGGTGGAGTCCTCGGCCTTGTTCTCCTCGGCCTTGACCTCGGTCCTGTAGTCATCAGCATTCAGGCCGGCTGCAGCCAGAGCGGCGGCAGCAGCCTCCTTGATGGCGTCAGAGGTGATGGTTGCGGTAGCCACGCCGTCCACGGCAATGCTGCCGCTCTCGGCAATCGCGCCGGGCAGCTGCTCCAGAGCCATGGTGCCGATGCCGGGGGTTTCGTCCTTGCCCTCGGCGGTGCAGCCGGTGATCTTGCCGTCGGTCAGGGTCAGGGTAACGGTAACATCGCCGCCCATGCCCTTGGCAGTGCCGGTGAACTCGCCGGACACGCCGCCTGCGGCGGAGGAGGCAGGCTTGCTGCCGCAGCCGTAGCCCAGCAGGCTGATGCTCACAACAGCCGCCATAGCCAGCGCAGCCACGCTTTTGCGGATCTGATTCTTTTTCATTTTTTCTTCCTTCTCATTTTTGGGTTGCTTGTATTCGGATATCTATCAGCAAAAAAGGGGAAGCTGCTCATTCGGAAAGCAGCTCCCCCTCGCTGAAACTTAGGAAAGACTTAGGCGTTAGCCTGAGCTGCAGCAACAGCACAGGCAACGGTTGCGCCGACCATGGGGTTGTTGCCCATGCCGATCAGACCCATCATCTCAACGTGTGCAGGCACAGAAGAGGAGCCTGCGAACTGAGCATCGCCGTGCACGCGGCCCAGAGAGTCGGTCAGACCGTAGCTTGCGGGGCCTGCAGCCACGTTATCGGGGTGCAGGGTACGACCGGTGCCGCCGCCGGATGCGACGGAGAAATACTTCTTGCCGTTCTCGTTAGCCCACTTCTTGTAGGTGCCGGCAACCAGATGCTGGAAGCGGACGGGGTTGGTGGAGTTGCCGGTGATGGAGCACTGAACGTCCTCCTTCTTCATGATGGCAACGCCTTCCATAACGTCGTTCGCGCCGTAGCACTTAACGGCTGCACGCTCACCCTCGGAGAAGGGGATCTCCTTGACCACAGTCAGGGTCTGGGTGGGGATATCGTACTCGGTCTGCACATAGGTGAAGCCGTTGATACGGGAAATGATGTAAGCTGCGTCCTTGCCCAGACCGTTCAGGATGACGCGCAGGGGGGTCTTGCGGACCTTGTTTGCGGTGCGGGCGA
>CAVKCU010000110.1:0-5774 GCA_963654645.1 Clostridiales bacterium
GGTATAAAATGGCATTGTTCGACTCCCATCGCCTCCACCAAACAGCAGCCAGAAATTAACGCAGTTTTGTTAATTTCTGGCTGCTTTTCTTTGTAAAAATGTAACCGGTTACATTTTAGGTTACATTTTATTTGTTTCTGAAGGGAGTAAGTGTATTTGATACGGCTGCTTCTGGACGGTATCGGATGTTCTCATTTTTGCTTTATTGCGGATATACAAGACTACGAAAATCGGCGGTAGAGTAGGGGGATTCTTCTTGGTGGCATAAAATGTCATTGTTATCCTATAAAAGGGCTAGGATATAAAGAGATACTCTTGACAATAGAGGGTATATCCGCTATACTGAATATGAGATAAAACCGCTATTTGAAGGAAGTACGGTCATGCAGGAATACGAAATTGAATTCTACGATAAGCCCGACGGCTCCGAGCCTGCAAAAGAGTTTATCCTGAGTTTGGATAAGAAAATGCAGGCCAAAGTTTTGCGTACCGTTGCGTTGCTCCGTGAAGAAGGACCATTTTTAAGAGAACCCTATTCCAAAGCATTGGACGATGGGATTTTTGAAATACGCACTAAATTTGGGTCGGACATCACCCGCGTGCTGTACTTCTTCGTGATCGGTAAAAGGGTGATCCTTACAAATGGCTTTATCAAAAAGACACAGAAAACACCTGCGTCGGAGATCACATTGGCAAAACAATATCGCGCAGATTATCTTACCCGAAAGGAGCATTCCAAATGACAAACTTCAATGATTTTCTGAATGAACAGATGAAAGACCCTGAATTCAAGGCTGAATGGGATGCACTTGACCCGGAATTTTCCGTGATCGAAGCTATGCTTAAAGCCCGCAAGGAAAGCGGTCTGACCCAGAAGCAGCTTTCGGAGCGCACGGGCATTGCACAGACCGACATCAGCAAACTGGAACGCGGAAACGCGAATCCGTCTCTCCGTACCTTACAGCGCCTTGCAGCCGGAATGGGAATGAAAGTTAAAATCGAGTTCGTTCCCGCATCTGCAAAATGATTTAGCACCGGATACGGTTTAGCCTGTCTGCTAACAAAAACCACCCGAAAACTTGCGTTTCCGGGTGGTTTTTTGCGCCTGCAATATTATTTTGTACTGTCACGCCAGATCCGGCAGGATATCCGACCACAGCGCCTGCTCCTGATGCAGGGCATCGAAGCAGCAGTCCAGATACATTTTGTTGACCGCCGCAAAAATGGTGCTGCGCAGCAGCAGACGCTCGTCGTTGAGCGTAGTCTCCGGCTGGGCGGCTTTGCCGCCGAACACCACAGATAGACTCGTCTCCAGCTCCTCGCAGAAGATATCGTAGGCTGTCCCGGCGGAGCAGTGCTCCCGCTGCATTTTGAACAGGGTGTCGATATTTTCGATCGAGAGTACGGTCTTGGAGACTGCAATGTACATCAGGGATGCAATCTGATCCCGGGTGTATTTTTTGCGGATGGGGTGATCCACCACCCCTTTTTTGACGTAGTTGCTCACCATGGAGGGGGTAAGCTCCACCCCGCAGAAGCTGCGGAAGTAGCCGTTGACGAACTGCACCGTCTGGTCCAGATACAGCCCTACCGAGGGGAGATCGTTGTACCGGGGCAGGGCAAAACCCGCAGCACACGCCGCAACGCGGAGTTTGGTTTCAGCTTTCATAGTATCTTGTTCCGTTCAGGCTCCTGCACTTTTTTGCAGGCAGCAACGTTGTTTTTGTGCAAAGGCAGGGCAATCGCTTCCAGCAAAAGCACTTCTGCCTGTGAAATAGTATACCGCATTTTGGAAAATTGGTCAACGGGCAATAAAAACTTTGTGAAAGAATTTGAAAAAACAGTTGACAGGTTTTTGAAAAACTGATATGATGGTCACGGAACAAAGGAATGACCGCGGCATCGCGCCGCTTGAAATGGAGAAAAATATGAAAAGCAAGATCGTTGTAGATTCCTCTTCAAATGTGTACGAGCTCCCCGGGGTAGAGTTTGCCTGTGTGCCGCTGAAGATCCTGACCGACGAGCAGGAGTATGTGGACACCGAAGAGGTGGATGCTCCCGCGCTGGCTGAGATGATGCGCACCTATAAGGGACGCACCAGCACCTCCTGCCCCAACATCTCGGACTGGATGGCTGCTTACGAGGGCGCAGACGAGGTGTATGTTGTAACCATCACCGGCACGCTGTCCGGTGCCTACAACGCCGCCCTGCTGGCGGGCGAGGAATACGAGCAGAGCCACGAGGGCGCGCGGGTCTTTGTGCTGGACAGCCTGTCCACCGGTGCGGAGTCCCGCCTGCTGGTAGAGCGTCTGGCGGCGCTGATCAAGGCCGGCAAGCCCTTTGATACCGTGTGCGAGGAGATCCGGGCGTACCATGAGCACACCCATCTGCTGTTTGCGCTGGAATCGCTGGCAAACCTTGCCCGCAATGGTCGCGTGAAGCCCGCTGTGGCTGCGGTGGCGCGGATGCTGGGCATCCGGGTCATCGGGCAGGCAAGCGACGCCGGTGATCTGGAGGTCCTGTGCAAGACCCGCGGCGAGCACGGCGCACTGGAGCGCATGGTGCTGGAAATGAAGGCACGCGGTCTGACCAACGGTCGGGTGCACATCGACCACTGCTGCAACGCTGCCGCTGCGAAGCGGCTGAAGCACATGGTCCATGCGGTGTTCCCGGATGCCAAGGTGGAGGTAGGCAGCTGCGGCGCACTGTGCAGCTACTACGCGGAGTACGGCGGTCTGATGGTTGGCTACGAGGACAGCGAAGCTCCGACCGTCTGAGCGGAAAATATAGAATAGAATCTTGGTTCACCGGGGCATCTGCGGACGCTCCGGTGAATTTTTTACGAGGAATAATTCCGGCGCACCCGACACCAAAAACTTGCAAAGGGTGAAAAACCGCGTTATACTACCCTATATATAAAGTAGGCTAGGGTGTATCTGAAAAGTCGAAAATTTAGTCTATTTCTACAAGCACAGCTGGATTTTGCGTTAAACAGCCTTGAAATCCACAAAGGATTCCTGCGGCTATTTGCCTTAAATCCCGCTTGTGCTTGCGAAATATTCGTCATTTTCTTTGTTTTCAGATACACCTTAACACGGAAAGGGGAGATGATATGCTGTTCCGGCTGCCAATCGTCAAGTTTTTCAACCGCATCCTCAACCGCATCACGGTCACGGTGGTGCTGGTGGCGCTGCAGATCGCATGGCTGGCGTGGGTGTTTTTCGCCCTCACCACCGGCACGGCGCGGGTGTGGGTCACCGGGGTGCTCAATGGGCTGAGCCTGCTGATCATTCTGTATCTGGTGCGCAAGGACGAAAACAGCGCCTATAAGGTGGGCTGGATCGCCCTCATCGGGCTGTTGCCGCTGCTGGGCGGGGCGCTGTATCTGGCTTTTGGCAACAAGCGCCCCTCCCGCCGTCTGCGCAGCAAAATGCAGGCGGTGGAGCAGGCACACCGGGCAGACCGCGCCCAGCAGCCCGGGCAGACCGCCGGGTTGTGCGATGAGAACCGGGGCGTGAGCCGCTACCTGACCCAATACGGCTGCTATCCTGCATGGCAGAACACCAACGCCCGGTATTTTTCCTGCGGCGAGGCCATGTATCCGGCATTGCTGGCAGACCTTGAAAAGGCGGAAAAGAGCATCTTTCTGGAGTTTTTCATCGTCAATCAGGGTAAGATGTGGCAGGGCGTGGAGGACATTCTGCGGCGCAAGGCGGCGCAGGGGGTGGACGTGCGGCTGATCTATGATGACTTCGGCAGTCTGCTGGGTCTGCCCAAGGACTTTGTGGTGCGCATGGAGCGGGCGCATATCCGCTGCATCCCCTTTAACCCGGTGGTGCCGCTGCTCTCGCTGGTGATGAACCACCGCGACCACCGCAAGATCGTGGTGATAGACGGCAAGGTGGCGTATACCGGCGGCATCAATCTGGCAGACGAATATATCAACGCGATCACCCGCTTCGGCTACTGGAAGGACGCGGGCTTGCGCATCGAGGGCGCTGCGGTGTGGAACTTTGCCGTGATGTTTCTGGATTTCTGGAACGCCTTCCGCCCCTTTGAACAGGATTACAGCGCTTTCCGGCCGCAGCTTGCGGTGCTGCCTGCCAGCGATGGGGTGGTGCAGCCCTACGCAGACAGCCCGCTGGACGAAGAGCCGGTGGCAGAAACAGTCTATCTGGATATTCTGGCACAAGCACAGCAGTACGTTTATTTTTATACGCCCTATCTCGCCATCGGCGAGGAGATGCTGGACGCGCTGCGCAACGCCGCTAAGCGCGGGGTGGATGTGCGGCTGGTGCTGCCGGGCATCCCGGACAAAAAGCTGGTGTTCCGGCTGAGCCGCTCGTACTATCTGCCCCTGCTGCGGGCAGGGGTGCGCATCTACGAGTACACCCCGGGCTTTCTCCACGCCAAGTGCTGCGTCAGCGATGACCGTGCGGCGGTGGTGGGCAGCATCAATATGGACTACCGCAGCATGTTCCTGCACTTCGAGTGCGGGGTGCTGCTGCTGCAAAACAGTCAGGTGCTGGCTTTGCGGGACGATGTGCGCCGCACCCTGCCCCAGTGCCGGGAGGTACAGTGCGCGGACTGCCGCACCGGGCTGGCAGGTACGGTGCTGGACAGCGTGCTGAGGCTGCTCAGTCCTTTGATGTAAACGTCCGCTCATAAAATCCCGCGCGGCGGGGCATACTGGCTCCAAAGCCTGCGTCTGCAATGCAGGCACGGAAAGGGAGCGTATGTGACGATATGAAACAGGCATCGCGATGGTTTTTGTGCTGCACGCTGGCGGCAGCACTGGCATTGACCGGCTGCGGCGGGGCAAGCTCCGGCAGCAGCTCCGGCGCTATGAGCGGCAGCACCTCTGGGGGCAGCAGCGCGGCGCAGGGCGCGGCGTGGCGCACCGGGCTGGGGGTTCTGACCGAGGCAACGGGCACAGACCGTGCAGGCAGCATCCGCACCGTGGCGGCTGCCGTGCTGCTGGACGCGGACGGCAAGCTGGCGGGGGTAACGCTGGACGAGCTGGAACTTTCGGTCAGTGCGGACGGCACCGGCAAGGTGACCACCCCCACCGACACCCGCACCAAGCGCCAAAAGGGCAAAGACTACCCGCTGGCAGAGGTGTCCGGTCTGAAAAAGGGCTGGGCGGAGCAGGCAGATGCCTTTAGCAGCTGGCTGGAAGGCAAGACCCCGGAGGAAGTGAAAAAGCTGAAAACGGATGCGGACGGCAAGGCCGCGGATGCAGACCTTCTCTCCGGCTGCACCATCGCGGTGGACCGCTACCGGGATGCCGTTGTCCGCGCCTGCGAAAATGCGCAGGTGCTGGGCGCTGCCCGGGGCGATACGGTCAAGCTGGGCGTTGAGGTAGCCGAAATGCCGCAGGGGCTTGCGGGCACAGATGACAAGGACGCGCAGGTGCAGGCAAAGATCACGCTGGCGGTGGTGACCATGGACGAGAACGCCCGGGTGACCAGCGCCATTGGCGATATGACCGAGCCGGAGCTGACGGTCAGCGCGGACGGCACCGTGTCTGCCCCGCGTGAGCCGGTGTACACCAAAAACGAGCTGGGCGACCGCTACGGGATGCGCAGCGCAAGCGCGTTAGGCAAGGAATGGTACGAGCACAGCGCAGGCTGGTGTGGCTACCTGAAGGGCAAAAACGCCGTGGAGATCGGCAAGCTCTCCGCAGACGGCACGGACGCCGACCTGAAGGCGCTGTGCACTATTTCGGTCACCGACCTGCAAAAGGCGGCGCTGAAAGCCATGGCGGAGCAGTA
>CAVKCU010000111.1:0-5678 GCA_963654645.1 Clostridiales bacterium
GTTATCATCAACTTCGAGCCCTGCGACAGCGAGCAGGTGGTGTTTGAGGAGAAGGTGTTCGGCGGCAGCGTGCCCAAGAACTTCTTCCCCGCCGTGGAAAAGGGCGTGCGTCTGGCAGCCGAAAAGGGCGTGCTGGCAGGTTACCCCGTGGTCGGTCTGAAGGCCACCCTGCTGGACGGCAGCTACCACCCGGTGGACAGCTCTGAAATGGCCTTTATCATGGCTGCAAAGCTGGCGTATAAGGCTGCTATGCCGGAGGCTGGTCCCGTGATCCTGGAGCCCATCCACACCCTGAAGGCGCATGTGCCGAACGACAACACCGGCGACATCATGGGCGATGTGACCAAGCGCCGCGGTCGTGTGCTGGGCATGGAGCCGGACGAGGACGGTCTGCAGACCATCATTGCCGAGGTGCCGCTGGCAGAGCTTGCAAACTTTACCACCTTTATCCGGCAGACCACGCAGGGCCGCGGCTGGTTCACCACCGAGTTTGCCCGCTACGAGATCCTGCCCGAGATGCTGGTGCCTGCCGTTGTGGAGCAGGCAAAGAAGCTGGGCAATCTGGACGAGGCCGCAGACGACTGAGCCCTGAACCCCTGATTTGACATTTCCCCGAGCCCCCGCCGACACTTTTTTCCCTCTGTCGGCGGGGGCTTTTTTGCGTCTGCAGCGTGTTTTTTGACAGAAATGCCAAAAAATGAGACCGAAATTCGTCATCTGCACCTTTTTACCGGTTTTTTGAAGAAACAGTTTACACTATGGCAGAAACGGTGGTATTATATAAAATAGTATAGTATGGCGTAAAATACGCCTGTATACTCTGGGAGGGGACAGGATGAAGAACAGGATCTCGCGCCGCAGCTTTCTGGCGGCGGCTGCGGTCTCGGCAGCGGCACTGGCAATGTCCGGCTGCGATGCAAAAAACAGCAAAAAAGAAGTAACGGATATCACGGTGTGGAACTACTATAACGGCGACCAGCTGGAAAGCTTCAACCGCCTTGTGAGCACCTTCAACGAGACCATCGGTAAGGAGCAGGGCATCCGCGTGACAGGCTCCAGTCAGGGAGCAGTGAGCGATCTGGAAGCCAATGTGATGGACGCTGCCGAGGGCAAGGTGGGCTCTGCGGAGATGCCCACCGTTTTTGCCGCCTACGCGGATATTGCTTACAAGCTGGATCAGATGGGCATGGTAGTGGATCTGAAGGACTACCTGACCGAGGACGAAAAGGACGCCTTTGTGCCCGGCTATATCACCGAGGGCGATTTTGACGGCAGCGGCAGCATCAAAATTTTTCCGGTGGCAAAATCCACCGAGCTGATGTTCTTTAACGATACCGACTGGCAGCGGTTCGCAAAGGACACCTTTGTGCGTTACAGCGCCCTTTCCACCATAGAGGGCGTGACGGCGGTGGCAGAGCAGTACTATAACTGGTCCGGCGGCAAGGCGCTGTTTGGCAGGGATGCCTTGGCAAACTATATGCTTGTGGGCGCAAAGCAGCTGGGCTGCGAGATCTTTGAGGTGCGCAACGGCAAAATGACCCTGCACTTTGACCATGATGTGGTGCGCAAGCTGTGGGATAACTACTATGTGCCCTTTGTCAAGGGACATTTTGCCGCCAGCGGCCGCTTCCGCAGTGACGATGTAAAGACCGGTGCATTGCTGGGCTATGTGGGCTCCTGCTCCAGCGCCACCTTCTTCCCGAAGCAGGTCATGCCGGGGGATAATCAGGTCCACGATATCGAGATGAAGGTGCTGCCTGCGCCCCGGTTTGCCGGGAGCGAAAAGGTGGCGGTGCAGCAGGGTGCCGGCATGGTGGTCACCACCGGCACCGAAGCCGAGATCAACGGTGCAGTCACCTTTTTAAAGTGGTTCACTGAGCCGCAGAATAATATCGCCTTCTCGGCGGGGTCGGGCTATCTGCCGGTGACCACCGCCGCCAACGATATGGACGCCATCCGCGAAAGCGGCTTGGAGCTGACCGACACCATGGAGCAGGTCCTTTCCGGCGCCGTGGAAACCGTGCACAACAACGAGCTGTACACCCTTACGGCCTTTGCAGGCGGCAGCGCAGCCCGCAAGGTGCTGGAATACGGCATGGGCGATTTGGCCAGTGCCGACCGGGACACAGTGCTGGAACGCATTGCCGCAGGCCAGAGCGCCGAAGCCGCCATGGCGGAGTTTCTGACCGACGATTATTTTGAGAAGTGGTATCAGTCCACCCTTGCACAGCTGCAGCAGTACGAGGGCTGAGCACCCGGAAAAAGACAGAAAGGGGGTAAGGAAGATGTTTGACGCATGGAAAGAGCACCAGCGGCAGCGTCTGGCAAACAGACCGGAAAGAACGGTGTTCCACAATATTTTTGCCACCATGATGCTGGTGATGGTGGTGGAGCTGTTGCTGGCGGTCGTCAGCATGCTTGCCGTCAACGTGACCGGGAAGCTGGACGAAAACGCCAAGGATCTGCTTACCATGCGGGTGCGCAACCGCGCCAGCTATGTGCAGGAGATCCTGCGGAACGCGGAGGATCTTGGGCAGCTGAGCGAGCAGATCAACGCCACCACCCAGCAGCTGCTGGAAAGCGGCGATATCTCGCTGGATACGCTGGACAATAGCAGCGAGCAGAGCAATGCCCTGCTGGTGGCTGTTGCCCCGCAGCTTTTGGAGACTCTGCGGGAAAAGCAGGTGACCGGCATCTTTATTATGCTGAACACCCATGATCTGGACACCTGCGAGGTGGGCAAAAAAATGCCCGGCATCTACCTGCGGGATCTGGACCCGGACGCCCGCCCCTCAGAGCGCAACAGCGACCTTTTGCTGGAGCGCGCCAGCGCAACGGTGGTAAAGGAGCTGGGCATCGGCACAGATAAGGGCTGGCAGCCCGCTTTCCCTTATCAGGGCAATACAAAGGGCGGCATTCTGCGCACGGTATTCCAGACCGCGTACAAGGATGGCGCCAGCCTTTCAGCGGAAAACTATGGTCGCTGGACCGTTGCCTCCTACTGTCTGGAGGGGGACGACCGGAATGCAATTGCCTACTCGATGCCGCTGATCCTGCCGGACGGCACGGTATACGGTGTGGTGGGCGTGGAGCTGCTTACCGAGTATCTGCAGACCAAGCTGCCGTTCACAGAGCTGGACGAGGACAAGGCGGGTACATATTTTATCGTATCCACCGCCGACACGCAGACGGATGATGTACTTACCCTGCGCAAGACCGTGACCTCCGGCGAGGATCTGGTAACGGCAGATGCACCGCAGGGCATTTTGCACTGCCGCAGCGATGGGGAAGGCGGCAACTGGCTGGAACTGAACGATAAGCGCTATTATATGGTGCTGGAACCGCTGCAATTGTACAACCGCAACGCGCCATTTACCGCCGAGAAGTGGTTTCTGGCAGGTACCATGGAGCAGTCGGTGTTGCTGGCCTTTTCCGACCGGGTGCGCGAGGTGCTGTTGATCACCATAGTGGTCACGCTGGTGCTGAGTGTTTGCGGCAGCCTGCTGATCTCGGCAGGTCTGGCAATGCCCATTGACCATTTGTACCGCGAGGTGGTGGATGCGCAGGAGAAAAAGACCTTCCCGCACCTGTCCCGCACTGCCATCCGGGAGGTGGACCGCTTTGCCGAGACCATTACCCAGCTGAACAAGGAGCTGGTGACCAACTCCACCAAGTTTTTGCGCATCATGGATATGGCAAGTGTGGAGATCGGCGGCTACGAGCTGCGCACCGACACCGGCAGTGTGTTCGTGACCGATAACTTCTTCTCCCTGCTGGGCATGCCCGAGGTGCAGGGCAATCAGCTGAGCGTGCGCCGGTTCGAGGAGACGCTCAAGGGCATCCGGGAAAAGAATACCTGCGCCCACACCGCCGAGGGGGACGAGCTGCTGACCATTCAGCAGCCGGATGGGGTGCGGTACATCATGCTGCGCAGCACCATCGAGGGGCACGCCAAGATCGGCCTTGCTGAGGACGTGACCGCCACTGTGCTGGAGCGGAAGCGCATCGAGCACGAGCGCGATTACGATATCCTGACCGGGCTGTATAACCGGCAGGCGTTCAGCCGGGTGTGCACGGAGCTGTTTGCCGTGCCGGAGCGCATGGGCGTGGCGGCGCTGCTGATGATGGACCTGGATAACCTCAAGCACATCAACGATACCTACGGTCACGAATGGGGCGACCAGTACATCCGCCGCACCGGTCAGTGCCTGCGGGAGAATACCCCCGCCGGGACGGTGTGCGCCCGCCTTTCCGGCGACGAGTTCCTTGTGCTGTTCCACGGCTACCACAGCCGGGACGAGGTGCGGCAAAAGATCGACATCTTGAGCAGAGCCATGCAGCTGAACGTGGCGCTGCTGCCCAGCGGCAACGCTTTGCACATCAGCCTTTCCGGCGGCATTGCGTGGTACCCGGACGATGGGCAGGACTGGGAGACTTTGAAAAAATACGCCGACTTTGCCATGTATCAGGTCAAACACGCGGACAAGGGCAGGGTGGAGGAGTTCGACATCGGGGTGTACAACCGCGAAGCCTACGCCGAGCGCACCCGCCGGGAGTTCCGGCAGCTGCTCAGCAACGAGCAGGTGTTCTACTGCTTCCAGCCCATCTTCTCGGCGCGCAGCGGTAAGGTGGCAGCCTACGAGGCGCTGATGCGCTCCGACCTGCCCACCCTGCGCTCCCCTGCCACCATCATGAAGCTGGCGCGGGAGCAGGGCGCCCTGTACGAGATCGAGCGCATCACCTTTACCAAGGCGCTGGAGACCTTCGACAGCCTGTGCCGGGCGGGCAGCGTGTCCGGGGATGCTATGCTCTTTGTCAACTCCATTGCCAACGCCTGCCTGTCGCATGAGGACGGCAAATATATAAACAACCATTGGCACGAGCTGTGCCGCCGCATGGTCGTCGAGATCACCGAAGAGGAAGAAATCGACTACGAAGCACTGGAGAGAAAGCGCAATGCACCGGGCTTTTCCGGGATGTTTGCACTGGACGATTACGGCAGCGGCTATTCCAACGAGAATACGCTATTGCAGCTTGCACCCCGGTTCGTCAAGGTGGATATTACCATCATCCGGGGCATCGACACCTCGCCGGACAAGCAGCAGATCCTGCGCAATGTGGTGGCTTATGCCCACCCCCGCAGCATGAAGATCGTTGCCGAGGGCGTGGAGACCGCCGCCGAGCTGCGCACGGTCATCGAGCTGGGCGCAGACCTTTTGCAGGGCTATTTTCTGGCGCGCCCGGCCATTGTGCCGGGAGCGATCGCGCCGGAGGCAGCTGCGATCATCCGGGAGCTGCAGTGCCGGGAAAAAGATTGAAAAACAAGCCCTCCCGAGCGCTGCGGCGCTGGGAGGTTTTTTGCAACGGAGGTAGAGAGATATGGTACAGGTAGACCTGATCACCGGCTTTTTGGGCGCGGGCAAGACCACCTTCCTGCGCCGGTACGTGCGGTATCTGGTGCAGCAGGGGCATAAGGTGTGCATTCTGGAAAACGATTTTGGCGCGGTGAACGTGGACGCCATGCTGGTGCAGGAGGTTCTGGGACCCGGCTGCGATGTGGAGACCATCAGCGGCGGCTGCGACTGCGACACCCACCAGCGCCGGATGCGCACCAAGCTCATCGCCATGGCTATGCGCGGCTTTGACCGGGTGGTGGTGGAGCCCAGCGGCATTTTTGA
>CAVKCU010000112.1:0-5662 GCA_963654645.1 Clostridiales bacterium
GCTACGGCGCAAGCGACTCAAAACGTCTGAAACAGCTTTTAAAGGACCTGATCCTGCTGACCGTTGTTTTTGGCGTCCTTGCCGGAGCTGCCAGCTTTGCCGGACGCAATGCGCTGATCGGGATGTTCATCAAGGAAGAAGGCGCTTTCCGTCTGGGAACGCAGCTGGTGGTCTATCTGGTTCTGGGCAGCCCGGTGATCGGTCTGACCTATCTGGCAACCAATTTGCTGCAATCTGTGGGCAAGGCAAGCGGTGCGGTGGTGCTCTCTCTTTTGCGGCAGGGGCTGCTGCTGATTCCGCTGCTGTACCTGATGAATGCGCTTTGCGGCGTGCAGGGCATTGCGGCGGCGCACCTGATAGCAGACGTTGGTGCTGCGGCTATCTCTGCGGGCATCCTGCTGCACTGGCTCCGGGCATTGGTAGAAAAAACGGCGGAAGTATGATATACTGTTTTTATCAATGAGCCGGAGGGGTTACACATGGATGTTCTCCAGAATATGATGCTGTTTTCCGAGCTTGTCCAGTGCGGCGGAAACGTTTATACATGGTGCTATGATGCACAGGGGAAACTATTGCGGAGCAACTGCCCGGACGAGGCATTTCTTGCCAGCGCATTTGAATTGTTTGGCTGCAAACAGCGGATGCTGGAGCATGGAAACCGGGACGATGTACCCGTTACCCTGGGGACGGCTCTGGGCCTTTTGTGGGGAGCAGCCTTTGAAAAGGAAGAAGGAGCGCTGAAGCGTGTATGGGTCATCGGGCCGGTGTTTTATCAGGACGTGACCATGCGGGGCGTGGAGGAAGGGCTGAAATACTACAACAAGCTGGAGATCAGTGTGGCATGGACGATCCAGTTTTACGAAGCGCTTGAAAAGATTCCTACCTTGCAAAACACCATTATGAACCGCTATCTGCTGATGATGCACTACTGCCTCACCGGGCAGCGGCTGGAGCTGAGCTGTGTCAACAGCAGCACAGCGCAGGAGGAGCGGCTGAAAAGCTCTGCCATCCCCCACGACCGGCATAAGATCTGGATGGCGGAGCAGGGAATGCTGCAAATGGTCCGCACCGGAGATATGAATTACAAGCAGGCACTTTCCAATAGTATGAGTATGAGTGCGGGTGTGCCGGTACAGAGCAGCGATGTGCTACGCCAGAGTAAGACCTCCATCATCGTGTTCACCTCGCTGGTGTGCCGTGCTGCCATTGAGGGTGGTCTTTCCCCGGAGGAGGCGTACTCGCTGGGGGACAGCTACATTCAGGCGGCAGAATCGGCAAAATCGCTGGATGAGCTGAGCCCCCTTGCAATGATGATGTACGATGATTTCATCCGACGTGTCCACAAACACCGGACAAACCCGAACCTCAGTATGCAGATCCAGAAATGTGTGGATTACATCGAGATGAATCTGGACAAAAAGATCGTAGCGGAAGATCTTGCCGTGCTGGTGGGCTACACGGAATATTACCTTACCCACAAATTCAAGGAAGAAACCGGTCTGAGTGTGACGAACTATGTAAAGTTTGCAAAGATGGAACGTGCAAAGGTTTTGCTGAAAAGCACACCGCTCAGCGTCCGGGAGATCTCCGAGCAGCTTGGCTTTGCCACCCGCAATTATTTCAGTGCAGTCTTTCAACAAGTTACCGGAAAAACGCCCATGGAATTCCGGGAAACATAAAGCAGAACAGGCATCCTGCGGTACCGTTTGGCGGTATCGGGCAGGATGCCTGTTCTGCTATGATGAAGAATAATGGGGGAGAATGGCTCAGTTGAGGAACTTCTCGTTCAGGGTCACGCCAAAGTCGTGGGCAATGGCACGGAGGTCGTCGTCGGTGATGGTCTGCCGGATGATGCCGCCGCCCATGGAGAGCACCTTGACGTAAATTTCGGCGCTCTTCTCAATGGTGTGGGCCAGACCAAAGGTAATGTCAAAGTCCGGGCCGGAAGCAAACAGACCGTGCTGTGCCCAGATGGCAGCCTGATAGGTTTTCATCAGCTCACTGGTGGCCATGGCAATGTCTGCCCCGCCGGGCACCATCCACGGGCAGACGCCCACGCCCTCCGGGAACACCACCGGGCACTCGGTGGCGCTCTGCCACAACGCACGGGTGAAGTCCCGGTCGGTCAGGGGCAGGATGTAGGTCAGGGCAATGACGTTGGTGGCGTGGCAGTGGTAGATAACGCGGTTTGCGCCATTGGTGGCGGCTTTGCGGACACTGTGGTTCATAAAATGGCTGGGGAACTCACTGGTGGGCTTTGCGCCGTCCTCTAAGCCCCAGACAATGCGCCAGCTGTCGCCCTTGTCGTTGATCTCCACGATGCCGATGCTATGGACGGGGTCCGGCTCTACGTTGCGGAAAAACTTGCCGGAACCGGTGGTGATGAAATACTCGCCCGCCAGATTGTCCGCCTGTACGCCCATGTTCACCCATTCGCGGGGCTGCTCGTCAAAGAAGGGGCGGCACTGCGCCACTTCTTCTTCCTTCATGCGGTAGGTCAGGTTGCCGCCGTTGCGCTCGTGCCAGCCCTGCAGCCAGCCATCGTTGCACATCCGCATAAAACCTTTGACAATATCAATATCCAGAATACCCATCTTCAAAAACCTCTCTCATTCAAATGCGCTTGCTCAGCACGTTCTGCTCGTATTTCTTTACTTCCTCAAACCATGCGCCGTCCACCGGCACACCGTTCCGGCGGCAGTATTCGTCCCAGACTTCCCCAAAAGGCTGGGTCTTCAACTCCTCCTGCCGCACCATCAGCTCGGTGAACTGGTTGGTGTCCTGCAGCTCCTTCAGCGCCGTGTGCGGGGTGCACAGGGCAGACAGCAGCGCCTTTTCCACGTTGCGGAAGCCAACCGTCCATGCGGAAATGCGGTTGATGGAAGCATCAAAGTAATCCAGTGCAATGTTCACCCGGCCGTCCAGACCGCCGCAGCGCACGATCTCCTTGCAGATCTCCTTCGTTTCATCGTCGAACAGTACCACATGGTCGGAGTCCCAGCGGATGGGGCGGGTGACATGGAGGGCGATCTCCGGGAAGAAGGCCAGCAGGGCAGGAATCTTGTCGCTGACCACCTCGGTGGGATGGTAGTGGCCGTTATCCATCAGCGGAATGCACTTTTCCCGGTTGAAGGCGGCGTAGCTCAGGGCAAACTCGGCGCTGCCCACGGTGTACGCCTCCACACCGATGCCGAACACCTTGCTCTCGATGCAGGGCTTCACCAGCTTGAAGTCGTAAGGCTCGCTTAAAATCTCGTCGATGCTGGCCTTGTAGTGGTCGCGGGGACCTTTGCGGTCCGCCGGTACGTCCTTAAAGCCGTCGCCCGTCCAGATGTTCATGGTGCAGGGCTGTCCCAGTTCCTCGGCCAGATACTGGCTGATGCGGATGCAGGCCTTGCCGTGTTCCACCCAGAATTTCCGGGTCTCCTCATTAGGGCTGGCAAGGGTCAGCGGGTCGCACTTGGGGTGGGAGAAAAAGGTGGGGTTGAAGTCTGCGCCCAGCCCTCTTGCCTTGCAGAAATCCACCCATTTTTTGAAGTGCTTCGGCTCCAGTTTGTCCCGGTCCACCCACGGGTTTTCCTCGTCAAAAATGGCGTAGGAGGCATGGAGGTTGATCTTTTTGGTGCCGGGGCAGAGGGACAGCACCTTGTCCATATCTGCCATCAGTTCCTCCGGGGTGCGGGCACGGCCGGGGTAGTTGCCGGTGGTCTGGATGCCGCCGGTCAGGGGCTTGGTGGGGTCGGTATCAAAGCCACGGACATCATCTCCCTGCCAGCAGTGCAGGGAGATGGGCACGGTCTTTAACCGGGTGATGGCTGCTTCGGTGTCCACGCCAATGGCGGCGTAGCGGGCTTTTGCTTCTGCGTAACTCATAGGGTTCCTCCTTCAGAAATGCTCATCTGGATCTTCAAATTGCCGATGGCGGTGGCCTCGATGGGCAGTGCCACCACCTGCTTTCCGGTATAATGGGCGGTCAGCTCGTTCAGGGTGGCGTTCTTTGCGCCACCGCCTGCGATGTACAGTTTGTCCCAGTGCTGCCCGGTGAGGGCTTCCAGCTCCCGGAATGCTTCCCCGTAGCAGTACGCCAGCGAATGGTAGATGCTGTTGATAAGGTCGGCATCCGTGGCAGGGACTTCTCCGGTCTCGGCAAGGGCGGCCTTGATCTCTGCGCGCATATCCTGCGGGGCAGAGAAGCGGGCAGCGTTCACATCAAAAATGCGGGTGTAGGTGCTGGTCTTGGCCAGCTCCACCATCTCGGCAAAGGAGATGCCCAGTTGTTTTTGCACGCACTGGATGATCCACAGACCCATGATGTTTTTCAGGTAGCGGATGTACCCCACGCCGCCCTCGTTGGTAAAGTTGGCGCGGCAGCTCTCCGGGCTGGTGATGGGCTTTGCCAGCTTGACCCCAAGCAGGCTCCATGTACCGGAGGAAAGGAACGGCGCATCCCCCTGTTCCATGGGGATGCCCTCCACCGCGCTGGCGGTGTCGTGGGTGGCGCACAGCACTACCTTGGTTTGCCCGCCCACCTCGGCGGCAATGTGGGGCAGCAGGGGCCCCAGTACCGTGCCGGGTGCGGTCAGCTTGGGGAACATCGTTTCCGGTAAGCCCAGCGCCTGCAAGATATCCGGGTCGTATTCCCCGGTCTGGGCGTTCACGAGTCCGGTGGAGGTGGCGTTGGTGTACTCCCGTGCCTTTACGCCGCAGAGCTTCCACAGCAGATATTCCGGGATCATCAAAAAGTCCTCGGCCTGCGCCAGCCGCCCGGCTTTTTTGTCGGCATACAGCTGATAAATGCTGTTGAAGGGCTGGAATTGGATGCCGGTGCGCCGGTAAAGCTGCGCAAAGGGCAGAATGCTGTGGACTTCGGGGATCACGGCCTGCGTCCGGTCGTCCCGGTAGGCGTAGACCGGGGAGAGGGGCTGACCGTCTTTCAGCAGCACATAGTCCACCGCCCATGTGTCGATGGAAAGGCTCTCGATAGCCGGATATTTTGCAAAGGCTTCCCGGATGCCCTGCTTCACGTTGGCAAACAGGCTGTCGATATCCCATTCCAGATGACCGTCCACCCGCTGGACGCTATTGGGAAAACGGTACACTTCCTCGGTGCGGAGAACACCGTTCTCCATCCATCCAACAATGTGCCGCCCGCTGGACGCACCAATGTCGATGGCAAGATAGTTTTTGTGCATAATGCGCCTCCTGTGTGGCCTTGTCTGCTACCAGTATAGCGGTAGAACACGGACGATTCCATCCGCAAAGGTGACGCATTCTTTGTGAAAAGTCTACTCTTGCGCTGCAAAGAGCGGTGCGCTATACTGAATATGGAAAGAGAGGAAACAGAAAATGCTGACCTACAACATGGATGTGACCCCGGAGAGTGTATGGAAACGCACCACTCCCAGCGAAGCAGAGCTGGCACAGCCCTATTACTGCACCGAGGCGGGAGTGTTTTACGCCCAGCAGCATTTTTCTACCGCCCGGACAGATAAGGAAAGTTACATCCTGTTTTATACCCTCCGGGGTGCAGGGCTCATCGAGCAGGGGGAAAGCCATGTGGTGCTCAGCACCGGGCAGGCGCTGTTGCTGAACTGCCGCACTCCGCAGAGCTACTGCACCGCTCCGGGGCAAAGCTGCTGGCATCATTATTGGGTGCATCTGG
>CAVKCU010000113.1:0-5630 GCA_963654645.1 Clostridiales bacterium
AGCGCTCGCCGTTGCGGTTCACCTTCAGGAAGGGCTGGGTGCCGGGGTTGTACTGGCGGATCTTGCCGGGGAAGGCTTTGCCGCCAAAGGCGGAGTCGCTGTCCACATAACCGCCGTCCACACCGGGGGCAACAACGCCGCGGTCAAACAGCATGGGAGCAGCTTCCTTGTCCAGGTTTGCACCGGCCCACACGGCAGCACGGATGCCGTAGCCCTTGTCGGCGGGGGAGTAGGAGCAGGCGGTGGTCACGCTGGTGCCCAGCGGGTCCAGCTGCTCCATCATGTAGGGGTTGCCGGGGAAGCCGCCGCAGGCCAGCAGCACGCCCTGATTGGCGTTGTAGCGGATGAAGTGGTCATCCTCAGTGCTCTGGGCGATGATGCCGGTAATGCGACCATCGCTGTTCTTTTCCAGCTTGGCCAGACTGGTCTTGAAGTCTACATCGTAGCCCAGCTCCTGAATGTACTGCAGCAGCAGTTCGTTGCGGGCAACACCGCTGCTGCGGTCGTAGGTGTACTCGATTTCAGGATACATGAAATCGGTGTTATGCTCGGCGTTCTCTGCGGGCCACTTAGCCTCGTCACCGTAGGTGTAGATCATGTCTACGCCGTACTTCTCGGTCATGATCTCGTGTACAAAGCCGATCATCTCGGCGGACTCGTTGATCCAGGTCTTGACAACGCGCTGGTCGCACTTGCCGGAGGCATAGCGGGAAATCTCGCTCAGCAGCTTGGCACGATCCATCTGGATACCCTGCTCCTGTGCACCAAAGCCATCAACAGCGCCAACCCAGTGGCGGGTGTCCTGCACGTTGGCGTTCTGCTCAATGACACGGAAGTTCAAGCCATTCTTGGCAGCATAGGCGGCAGCAAACATACCGCCGTTGCCTGCGCCCACGATGAGGATGTCGGTGTCCACAGTCTCGGTAATGGCAGCCTCGTCGATGTCAGGCTCTTTGCCCAGCCAGTCGTTTGCATCGCCGGTGGGCAGCTGCACGCTGGAGACCACAGCCTCGCCCTTGGCCTGTGCGTAGCAGCTCTTGGCGGCCTTCATCACGGCGTCGGAGGTGATGGTAGAACCGGAAACGCCGTCGATCTCGGCAGAACCGGCAGCCAGCAGCTGCTCGCGCAGCTCATCGGCAGCGGCAGCACCGAAGGAAGCAGTCTCGCCGGAGGTATCCACCACCACGTCGGTGACAGCGCTGTCGGAGAAGGTCATGGTGACCTTGACGGTGGAGGAGATGCCCTCGGCAGTGCCCTCGTAGGTGCCGGGAATGTACTGACCGGCAGCACCGGAAGTGGAAGCGGAAGCAGAGCCGGAGGCGGCATTGCAGGCGGCCAGAGCACCGGCGGTCACACCGCTCATGGCGGCAGCAGCGGCGATTTTGATAAAGCCCTTACGGGAGATCTTGTTCATAGGTACGCTCTCTTTCTTTTTGTTCTTCTTTGTGTTCCTTCTTATCCTGCAGCAAAGCAAAAGGTACTTTGCCGAATCCTTAACAATTGTATCGTAGAAGGGTGTTGTTTACAATTCATATTTTTTATATTATAATTTAGGATATCCTAATGTATTGCGGGAGGGAGAAAAGCATGAACGAGAGCGCACTGGAGGGCTTTATAAAGATCGTGGAACTGAACAGCTTTTCTGCGGCGGCAGAAGCGCTGTATCTTTCGCAGTCGGCACTTTCGCAGCAGGTCCGCACGCTGGAAGGGCAGTTGCAGTTCGAGCTGTTCCAACATGTACCGCGCCGTGTGGTGCTGACCCCGGCAGGGCAGGATTTTTACCCTAAGGCAAAGCAGCTGGTGGCTCTGTATCAGGAGGCAGTGCGCCATGCCCGCGCGGTGCAGCAGCAGGAAAACCCGCCGGAACGGCATCTGCTCATTGCGTGGAGTCATGAAGCCATGCGGATGTTCGGGTACGACCTGTTCTCTCTGACCGATGCGCTGTGCCTGCAATATTCTTCGATCATGACGCAGTGTGCCAACCGCAGCGAGGTCTGGCGCAGCCTGAAAAAAGGGGATGCAGACCTCTCCTTCCAGCTGGAAAGTGCAGAATTTTACGCACAGGGGCTTACCTTTGTGCCGCTGCTCTATGTGCCGGAGCTTTGCATCCCCATCCACCCGCCTGCCGATATGCCGCTGGGCAGGCTGAACTTAGAACAGGCGCTGCAATACCGCTGGCTGCCCATCAAGGAGATGTACCAGACCGTCTACGAGACAAGCCTGCTGCAGGAGGGGCTGGAATGTGGGGTGAACTTTACGCCGGTGGGCGGCATCCGCAGCGCGTCCTACGGCGGACCGGCGCTCAAGATGGTCCCGGCGGTCTACTACCGCAGGCCGAACCTCAGCTTTGCGCGGGTGCTGGACTGGGGCAGGGGACACCGTTTCGGTGTCGTGCTTGGGCAAAAGCGCGAGGACCCGGTAGTAATGGCTTATGTCCGCGCCTTGCAACAACAGCTGCCGTCCCTTTCGGAAAAGCTGTTCGGTCTGAAGCTGGAACCGGCGGAGGAAGCATAAAGAAAAGACGGAAACCCTCTCAGGCGCATGCGCGCCAGCTCTCCCGAAGGGAGAGCTTTATTGCAGCTGACCGACAGGTGCTGAAAAGCTCCCCCTCTCGGGGGAGCTGGCATCGCGCAGCGATGACTGAGAGGGTAAAACAAAGAGCACCTGCTGCCTTCGGAAGAAAAGGCGACAGGTGCTCTTTTTGCAATGATACTGCGATGACAGGTGCTTTAATCCACCACGTCCTCGAACTGGCTGTTGTACAGGTCGGCGTAGAAGCCGCCGGCTTCGATCAGCTGGTCGTGGGTGCCTTGCTCCACAATGTCGCCGTCCCGCATCACAAGGATGAGGTCGGCGTCCCGGATGGTGGAAAGGCGGTGAGCGATGACAAAGCTGGTGCGACCCTCCATCAGACGGTCCATAGCGGTCTGGATGCGCTGCTCGGTGCGGGTATCCACGCTGCTAGTAGCCTCGTCAAGGATCAGGATGCGGTTGTCCGCCAGAATGGTGCGGGCGATGGTAAGCAGCTGCTTCTGTCCCTGACTGACGTTGGAAGCATCCTCGTTCAGCTCCATCTGGTAGCCGCCGGGTAGGGTGCGGATAAAGTGGTCGGCATTGGCGGCCTTTGCGGCGGCGATCACCTCTTCATCGGTGGCGTCCAGCCGACCGTAGCGGATGTTCTCCATGATGGTGCCCTTGAACAGCCATGTGTCCTGCAGCACCATGCCGAAGCCCTCGCGCAGGGCGCTGCGGTCAAAGTCCCGTACGTCGTGACCGTTCAGAGTGATGGAACCGGCGTCCACATCGTAAAAGCGCATCAGCAGCTTGACCATGGTGGTCTTGCCCGCGCCGGTGGGACCCACGATAGCTACCTTCTGACCGGGCTGCACCGTGCAGCTGAAGTTGTGGATAACGGTCTTGTCCGGGGTGTAACCGAAACGCACATGGTCAAAGGTGACCTGTCCGTCAATGTCGGCGGGGTCGGCGCGGCGGGCGGGGTCTGCCAGCTGCTCTTCCTCCGGCTCGTTCAAAAACTCGAACACCCGCTCGGCGGCAGCAGCCATGCTTTGCAGCATATTGGATACCTGCGAAAGCTGCTGGATGGGCTGGGTGAAGTTTTTGACATACTGGATAAAGGCCTGAATATCACCGATGGTGATAACGCCGTTTGCGGCAAAAATGCTGCCCACGATGGCTACCGCCACATAGCCCAGGTTGCCCACAAAGTTCATGATGGGCATCATCAGGCCGGAGAGGAACTGGCTCTTCCATGCGGATTCGTACAGTTTATCGTTGGCGGCGTTGAAGTCTGCCAGTACCACGGCCTCGCGGTTGAAGGCCTTGACCACGTTGTGACCGGCGTAGACCTCTTCTACCTGACCGTTGACCACGCCCAGCGTAGCCTGCTGTGCCTTGAAGTACTTCTGGCTGAACTTGACCACCACCAGCACCAGCGCCAGCGATACCGGCAGGATCAGCAGGGCAATCAGGGTCATGCGGGGGCTGATGGAAAGCATCATCACCAGCACACCGATCATGGTGGTCACGCTGGTGATCAGCTGGGTGATGCTCTGGTTCAGGCTCTGGCCCAGGGTATCCACATCGTTGGTGATGCGGGAGAGCACCTCGCCCACGGTGCGCTTTTCAAAATACGCCAGCGGCAGGCGGTTGATCTTTTCGCTGATCTGGCGGCGGAAGTCGTAGCAGACCTTCTGGGAAAGGCCGGTCATCAGCCAGCCCTGAATAAAGCTGAAGGCGCTGCTCAGCAGGTACATCCCCAGCAAAAACAGCAGAATGCGGCCGATATACACAAAATCGATGCTGCCGGTGCCGCGCAGCCGGGCGATCCAGCCGGTGGCAAGGGCGGTGGTGGCCTTTGCCAGCACCTTGGGGCCTGCAATGTTGAAGATGGTGGACAGAACAGCAAACAGCATGGCTGCCGCAAGGGGCAGCTTGTAGTGGCTCATGGTGCGGATGAGCTGCCGCAGCGTGCCTTTAAAGTCCTTGGCGCGCTCGGTGGTGGGACGTCCGGGTCTGGGCATATCACTCACCCTCCTTTTCTGTATTCAGGGTATCCAGCGCCAGCTCCTTCTGGCTCAGCTGGCTGCGGGCGATCTCCTGATATTCCGGGCAGCTGACCATCAGCTGGGCGTGGGTGCCCTTGCCCACCAGCCTGCCCTCGTCCAGCACAAGGATCTGGTTTGCGTGCAGCACGGTGGAAATGCGCTGTGCCACAATGATCACGGTGGCGTTGTCGGTCTGTGCCTTCAGGGCGCGGCGCAGCGCTACATCGGTCTTGTAGTCCAGCGCCGAGAAGCTGTCGTCAAACAGGTAGACCTTGGGGTCCTTGGCGATTGCCCGGGCAATGGAAAGCCGCTGCTTCTGCCCGCCGGATACGTTGGAGCCGCCCTGTGCGATGGGGCTCTGGTAGCCCTCCGGCTTTGCCTCAATAAAATCAGTAGCCTGCGCAATGGCGGCGGCCTTGTGCACCTGTGCGTCGGTGATATCCTCGCCGCCAAATTTCAGGTTGCTGTCAATGGTGCCGCTGAACAGCACACCCTTCTGGGGCACATAGCCCAGCAGGTCGTGCAGCTGTGCCTGCGGCATCTCGCGCACATCAATATCGTCCACGGTTACCCTGCCGCCGGTCACATCGTAAAAGCGGGGGATGAGGTTGAGCAGGGTGGACTTGCCGCAGCCGGTAGAGCCGATGATGGCGGTGGTCTCGCCGGGCTTTGCGGTAAAGCTGATGTGCTCCAGCGCGTCGCTGTCCGCACCGGGGTAACGGAAGCTCACATCCTCGAACTGCACCACGCCCTGCCAGTCGGTATGCGCCTGTGCAGCCTTTGCGGCAGATTCGTCCGGGTCATGGATGGAGGCGTTGGTGCGGATGACCTCGTCGATACGGTCCGCAGCCACACCGGCGCGGGGCAGCATGACAGCCACCATCGCCAGCATCAGGAAGGACATGACGATCTGCATGGTATAGGTGATAAAGGCAATCATTTCGCCCACCTGCATGGTGCCGGCGTCCATCGCCTTGCCGCCGAACCAGACGATGAGCAGGCTGGTGCCGTTCATGATCAGGGTCATAAAGGGCATCATGGCCACCATGGCGCGGTTGGTGAACA
>CAVKCU010000114.1:0-5619 GCA_963654645.1 Clostridiales bacterium
GCATCTGCATCATCCACAAAAACGAGCCGGGCATGATCAGCCAGATCACCGCCCTGACCACCGAAGCCGGCCTGAACATCGAAAACATGGTGAACAAGAGCAAAAAGAACATGGCGTATACCATGCTGGACGCTACCGGTGCCGTGGATGCCCGCCTGAGCGAGAAGCTGAGCGGCATCCCTGCCGTCATCCGGGTGCGCATCCTGTAAGCGGAAAAGCAGCGGACAGGCTGCGGATCATAGAGTAAAAATCCCCTCTGCAGACACGAAAAGGTCTGCAGGGGGGATTTTTGTGATCCTATTGTTCCGCGTTACACCCCAAAGAACTCCTTGGCAATGTCGGCGCTGCGCTTGGCGTCCTTGGCGTACCAGTCCGCGCCGATCTTCTCGGCGTATTCCGGGGTCAGCACGGCGCCGCCCACCATGATCTTGCAGTCCAGTTTGGCGGCGTGCAGGGCGGCGATGGTCTCCTCCATGCTTTTCAGAGTGGTGGTCATCAGAGCGGAGAGCCCTACCAGATGCACATCCTTTTCCCGCACGGTGTCCACCACCGTCTCTACCGGCACATCCCTGCCAAGGTCCAGCACCTCAAAGCCGTAGTTTTCCAGAATGACCCGGACGATGTTCTTGCCGATATCGTGCACATCGCCCTTGACGGTAGCAAGGACGATGCGTCCCTTGCTGGCGCTGCCCTCGCCCTTTTGGGCAATGGCGGTCTTGATCTCCTCAAAGGCGCTCTGGGCGGCGCTGGCAGCCTGCAGTAGCTGCGGCAGGAACAGGGTGCCTTTTTCGTACTTGGCACCTACGATGTCCAAGGCGGGGATCAAGGCTTCGTCCACCACCTCCAGCGGCTGCTTTTCCGCCAGCAGGGCGCGGGTATGGGCGGCGGCGTCACCCTTCAGGCCCTTTTCCACCGCTTTCATCAGGGCGGCATAGGGGCCGGTAAGCTCCGCTTCGGCAGCACTGGCGGCAGGCGCGGCTTTTGCAGCCTGTGCCAGCGCGGTGCTGGCGGGCACGCGGTCGGCAAAGCGCTCAATGTACTTTGTGCTCTGCCTGTCCCGGTTGGTCAGCACGTTGTAGGCATACACCGCCGCCATCATCTCCTCGCTGGAGGGGTTCATGATGGCAAGGTCCAGCCCGGCGTACATCGCCATGGTCAGGAAGGTGGTGTTCAGGTAGGTGCGGCAGGGCAGACCAAAGCTGATGTTGGACACGCCCAGCACGGTGCGCACCCCCAGCTCCTTTTTGCAGGCTTCCAGCGCCTGCACCGTGGCAAGCACATCCTCCTGCTGGGCGCTGGCGGTCAGGGTAAGGCAGTCGATGTAGATATCCTCCCGGGGGATGCCCGCTGCCAGCGCCGCTTCGGTGATGCGGCGGGCAATGGCTACGCGGTCTGCGGCCTTGGGCTGGATGCCTTTTTCGTCGATGGCAAGCCCCACGATGGCAGCACCGTACTTTTTGCACAGCGGCAGGATGGCAGCAAGCTTTTCCGGCTCGCCGTTGGTGGAGTTGACGATGGGCTTGCCGTTGTATACCCGCAGACCCCGCGCCAGCGCTTCCACGTTGGAGGAATCCAGCTGCAAGGGCAGGCTGGTCACGCTTTGCAGCGCCTTGACCACCTGCTCCATCAGCACCGGTTCGTCCACGCCGGGTGCGCCCACGTTCACGTCCAGGATCTGCGCCCCGGCCTCTGCCTGACTGACAGCCTGTTCCAGCACATAGTTCATGTCGCCCTCCCGCAGTGCCTGCTGGAAGCGCTTTTTGCCGGTGGGGTTGATGCGTTCGCCCACCACCGTGATGCCGTCCACATTGACTGTATCCACCGGGGTGCACAGCACCGAGGGCATCCGGTGCGCGGGACGCCCCGGGGTGCAGCCTGCAAAGGTGCCGTTGAGCAGCTTGATGAACTCCGGGGTGGTGCCGCAGCAGCCGCCGGCAGCAAACAGGTGCAGCTCCCGGTAAGGCTTCATCTGCAAGGCGAACAGTTGCGGGGTGATGTCGTAGCCGCTGCCGTCTGCCCGGGGCAGACCGGCGTTGGGCTTGACGAACACCGGGAAGTTGCCGGGCACGGCTTCTGCCAGCCGCTTTGCCATGGGGAAGATCTCCTTGGGGCCCAGCGAGCAGTTGATGCCCACGGCGTCGGCACCCAAGCCCCGGGCAGTGGCGGCAAAGCTTTCCACCGTGCAGCCGGTAAAGGTGCGCCCGCCCGCTTCAAAGCTCATGCTGGCCAGAATAGGTAGATGGGTGTTCTCTTTGGCAGCCAGCAGGGCGGCCTTTAACTCGTACAGGTCGGTGTAGGTCTCAAAAAAGATCAGGTCTGCCCCGGCGGCTTCGCCCGCTTTCACGATGCGGGCGTACTCAGCCACGGCATCCTCAAAGCCCAGCGTTCCGCTGGGCTCCAGCAGTTCGCCCAGCGGGCCCACGTCCAGCGCGGTCAGCGCACCGTAGGGCGCACAGGCGCGCTTGCAGTTGGCAATGCCAGCGGCGATGACCTGCTCCAGTGTGTAGGCGCTGCCCGCCAGCTTGTGGGCGGAGGCGCCGAAGGTGTTGGCGTTGACGATGCGGCTGCCCGCCGCAGCGTACTGCGCATGGATGCCCTCGATGAGCGCCGGGTCGGTAATGTTCAGCTCCTCCGGGCGTGCGCCCAGCTTGAGCCCGGCGGCCTGCAGCATGGTGCCCATGCCGCCGTCCAGCAGGATGGTATTGCTCTGTCTGAAAAGTTCATTCACTTGCACAGGTCTTTCCCCTCTTTCTGTATTCGCAGCGGGTGCGCAGCACACAATGACCGCACCCTGCCAGATGTCCCTTTACCGGATGATCACTGACCCCCAGCAGGGCAGTCACGCTCTTGCGCGGGGTCATCAGGTTGGTGTCAGTGACGCACAGCCCGGTCTTGCGCACGGTGTCCAGCGTCGCTGCCACCAGCGGCTGCACCGCGATGTCCCAATCGCCGTAGCCGGGCGAAAAGCGCCCGGTCAGATACTTTCCCTCCGTGGCTGCCCACTGGCGCAGCTGCGCCTCGGCGGCATTGGCGGCCTGCTCAGCCAGTGCGCTGCCCAAGGCATCGGACGCCACCCCGGCGGCGATGTCGCCTACGCCTGCCCGGCGGATCTGGGCATCCACCCCGGGGCCCAGCGTTACCGCCAGCAGAATGGCCTGCCCGCAGCCTTTCAGGTGCTTGTGCACGTCCTCGCCGGGCAGCAGCCCGGCTTCGGTCAGGGCGGGGGTATCTGCCAGCAGCCACACCGCCCGGGGCGTTGCCGCCGCCAGCAGCGGCACGGCGCATTTTTGCAGCAGCGCCAGCGTGGCAGCGTCCGGCTCGCCGTGTGCGCCGAAATACCGCGCCGCCTGTGCCAGATCCACTGCCTGCGGCTTTTCCAACGCCAGCGGGCGGGGCACACCGATCGCCATGAGCCGCACCTCCTTACTTCGCTCGAATAAAGTACTATTCAGTATACCGCACTTGTGGGCTTTTATCAATCCCGCAAAAAGGGAGAAATAAAAACTCCCCCGGTCATGACCGGGGGAGTGCGCTCCTTATTTGATGCAGCTCGCGCAGGGGGTATAGCCTGCGGCAATGGCTTCGTCATAGCTGGAAAAGAGGATCTGGTTCTTTTCCGCAGGCAGGTTGGGGCAGGTGAGCAGATGGAACTTTTTGCTGTTCACGTTGCCGATGTAAGCCTGCTGCGCGGTGCTGGAAGCCGACGGGTCGGTGGGGTTCAGCTGGCTGTCCGGCACAAAGTGCTCGGTGCCCACGGTGAAGTTCTGACCGTCGCTGCCAATGGTGATAGTGCCCTGCAGGTCGGTGCGGTAAACGTCCACCTTTGCGTCCCGCAGGATGCTTAAGGTCTCCTCATGCGGGTGACCGTACTTGTTGCCGGTGCCGCAGGAGATGACGCCCATTTCCGGCAGTACGGCGTTCAGAAACAGGTAGCCGGTGCTGGTGCTGGAGCCGTGGTGCCCTACCTGTAAAATATCGGCTTTCAGGTTGGCGCCGCTGTTCACAAGGTCAGTCTCGGCGGTCTTTTCCATGTCGCCGGTCAGCAGAAAGCTGGTGTTGCCGTAGTCGATGCGCAGCACCAGCGAGGTGTTGTTGGTCTCACTGTACTGCGTCACCGGACCCAGCAGGGTGACGGTGGCACTGCCCAGCGGCCAGACGGTGCCCACGGAGGGCACTTCCAGCTGCAGACCCTGCTGCTGCGTATACTTGACAAAATCGTTGAAGCATTTGGTGGAGGCTTCCGTCACCGGGCTGTAAGCGTGCTGTGCCGGGAACTTTGCCATTACGGCGGCAAGACCGCCCACATGGTCCTCGTGGGCGTGGGAGCAGAACACATATTGCAGCTGCTGTACCCCCTGCTTTTGCAGGTAGGATACCACCAGACTGCCGTCATCCACGTTGCCGCCGTCGTAGAGCATGAACTGTCCGTCACACTCCACCAGCACGCTCAGCGCCTGTCCTACGTCAATGAAGTGCATCTCAAAGGGCTGGCTTGTCCCGGTGGAGGGCTTGACGATGTGTCCGCCGTCGCCGGGCAGGCTGTCACAGGCGGTAAGCCCCAGCGCCAGTACAGCGACCAGCGCCAGCGCAGCCAGCCGCAGGAACAGGCGGCGGGGGAACAGGGTTACTTTTTCTTCTTTCCGGTTTTCCACGTTGCGTTCTCTTTCTGTTGATTGTTTTTGGGTTTATGGCTGGGCGCAGAGTTGGGCGCAAAGCGCGCGCCCGGGCTGGGCTGACGGCCTGCCGGGGTAGCAGTGCGGGTATTTTTGCCGGTGCTGCGTCCCTTCTGACTGGAATGTACGGTATAAGTGCCGTCGTTGTGGATGGTCACCTCGGCGCTTTCCGCCCGGCGGGCGGTGCGCTGCACGGCGCGGCGGCCTGCAGCGGGCACCAGCAGGGGGATCAGGTCCTCCCGGTGGGTCAGCTGCAGCGCCTTGACCACCTTTTCGGCGTTGCGGGGCTCGTAGTATTGCAGCAGTGCGCGCTGCAAAGCCTTGCCCTCGGGGGTCTTTTCCACAAACACCGGCTTGAGGGTGTAGGGGTCAAGCCCGGTGTAGAACATACAGGTGCTCACGGTGCCGGGGGTGGGGTAGAAGTCCTGCACCTGCTCCGGGCGCATGTGGTTCTTATAAAGGTACTCAGCCAGATAGACTGCGTCCTTCAGGGTGCTGCCCGGGTGGCTGGACATGAGGTAGGGTACCAGATACTGCTTTTTGCCCGCCTTTTTGCTCAGCTCGTAGAACTTATCCTTGAACTTGTTAAAGGTCTCGATGGGCGGCTTGCCCATGTAGGCAAGGGTGTTGGGGGCACAGTGCTCCGGGGCGACCTTCAGCTGTCCGGACACATGGTACTCCACCAGTTCCTTAAAGAAGGTATCGTCCGGGTCAGACATCAGGTAGTCGAAGCGGATGCCGCTGCGGATGAACACTTTTTTCACGCCCGGCAGCTCCCGCACCCGGCGCAGAATTTTAAGGTAGTCGCTGTGATCCACGATCATGTGGGAGCAGGTGGTGGGGGCAAGGCAGTGCTTGCCGCCGGTGCACATCCCGCGCAGCATCTGCTCGCGGCAGGAGGGAAAGCGGAAGTTTGCGGTGGGGCCGCCCACATCGTGGATGTAGC
>CAVKCU010000115.1:0-5611 GCA_963654645.1 Clostridiales bacterium
CCTGCTGCTGGCGCTGCGGATAAATGCGGAAGCCGCCCGTTGCAAACCAGAGGTTTCCATCGTAGTCAAAAACCACGGACAGAAGATTCTGGGTCAGCTCCTTGCCAAGTGCAGCCTCGGCGGCAGCCTTGATGTCGATGTCCAGCACCTTTTCAAATTCGGGCAGCACGTTGCCGCTTTCGTCTGTTGCGCGGAGCATCAGCACATGATTGTTGCTCGTGGGGCAGACGATGCGGTTGGACGCATCTAAGAAGGTATAGGAGCTTTGGATAACGTAACCGCCGCCATCATGCTTCTTCGGGGAGAAATAGCCGAGCGTCTTTGTTTCTTCGGCGTTCAGATCCCGGATGGCGATGCCGCCAAGCAGCGGCACAACGGCATGACCGTAGCTGTCAAAGTAGATGGCGGGAGAAGCGTTTGCGTTCGTTTTCTCGTAGGAAACGTTGATCTCGGGGTAGATGCCCAGCGGCAGGATCTCATCCGTCGAGTCAGTATTGTAGCCGTCATGGTGGATGTTGGCATCGCTCTTTGCCATGTAGGGGTTCTCATCTACCTGCTTGGGGTGCAGGGCTTTCACGGGCAGTGCCGTAGAGGTGGGTTCCTCCGCCGCGGGCTGTACCGCAGCAGGCTGTGCGGGAGCTGCCGAAGCGGCGCTGCTGTCCGCAGGGGGCTGCGTTCCGCCGCAGGCAGCCATGGAAAGGCACAGGGCAGCTGTCAGGGACAGGCTTAACGCAGAATGGATGATATTTCTCTTTTTCATAAACCGTTCTCCTTGTTGTGTTCGTTGCGGTCAGACCGGAGCGACGCTTTCTTGTCCAGCCAGCTGCAAAAGCCCTGCCGTAAAGCGTCTTCGGTCACCGGCTCGAGCAGAAAGTAGTCTGCGCGCAGCCGGAAGGCGTGGAGCGAAAAATTCAGGTCACTGCACCAGATGATGCGCGTTTGGGGACAAAGTGTGCGCAGATGCTCTACCGCGTTCAAGCCATCGACACCCGGCAGGGCGATCAAGGCATTGGTCAGCGGCTCGTTGTGTGCGGCTTCAAAAAAGCTTTCCTGATCGCGGTAACAATCCATTTGGGGAAACAAACAATGCTCGGCGCAGAACCGTAGGAGCTGCTCTGCTAAAAAGGCTTCCTGCGCCATGCTGTTTGTCAGCACGGCGATTCGATGCACAACACCCCTCCTTTCCTTCTGCCGTCGTTGGGGGTTTTTCTGTCTTCAGTATACGGGCAGGCGCAGCCTTTTCAAGGCATTTGGCACGAAAGCCCGGTTTCCGGCACGAAATCCCGGTTTCTGCTGCGACAGAACCGGGCAACTGTGCTATAATCAGGATGAAAGATTTTATAAAGGAGGTTGGAAGCTGTTTGTAAGCAGCTTTCCGGTATAGCATGAGAATTGCAATTGTCGATGACCTCGATGCGGAGCGCGCGCAACTGAAGGAGCGCCTGGTGCGGCAGCTGCGCGCGCGCGGCACAGAGGCGGAGCTTCTGGAATTTGACAGCGGAGAGGCTTTTCTGGCGGCAGAAAACGAGCAGCGTTTTTCCGCCGCATTTCTGGACATTTACATGGAAGGCTTAAGCGGCATGGAGGCGGCAAAGGAGCTGCGAAAAACCGATGCAGACTGCCTTCTGGTTTTTACCACGACCTCGACAGACCATGCGCTCGAGGGCTTTCAGGTGCGGGCGCTTCATTATCTGGTCAAGCCCTTTTCCGAAGCCGAGCTTTCTGCCCTGCTGGATGAGATGCTCTCAAAGCTTCCGCGCCCCGAGCCGATTCTGACGGTGAAGGTCGATGGCAGTGACATCCGTTTGTGCTACCGGGATATCGTTTCCGCCGAGCATTTTGCCCACATGATCAGCATCCGCACCACCGCCGGCAAAACGCTTGCCACGCGCCAGAGCTTCAAGGCGTTCACAGAGCCGCTCAAAAAAGACCCTCGGTTTTTCGTCTGCGGTCGCGGTGCAATCGTCAATATGGAGAACGCTGCCGATTTTCAGGATGCCGCCTTTTGTATGACGGACGGCAGCCGCATCTATGTCAGTCAGGAGCTTTTAAAGGCAGCCCGGCAGGCATTTATGGAGTTTCTATTGCAAAGGGGGCGTGTGGGTTGAAGGACCTCCTGCGCCCGATTTTGGAGCTCACCGTGGTCTTTCCGGGTCTGCTGCTCGCGTATTTTCCGGTGCGCTCTTATTTGAAGCAGCCGCCCGCAAGGCTTGCGGCATGGGCAGTGCCGCTGCTGCTCGGGCTTTGCCTTGGCGGCGGACTGCTTTGCTATTGTTTCAACAGCCCGACTGCGCTCCCCCTGCTGGTTATCACACTTGCGGCGAGCCTTCTGTATGTCAAAACATTGCAGACCTCTCTCTGGAAGTCCGGAACGATTGCGCTGGCGGTCTGCGCGGTGTTCGCCTGCCTGAACAGCTTATCCCGCGCCATCGGCACGGCGATCACACTGCGGCAGCAGCTGCCGCCGGATAAGCCGTGGTTCTGTTTTGCTGCCTGCATTTTTTATAATGCGGTCTGCTGGCTGATCACTGCCGCAGCGTATTATCCCGCCACCCACGCAGTGCGCATGATGGTGGAGGATGATAACTTTGCGCAGACATGGTATGCGTTCTGGGTGTTGCCGCTTGTGTTCATTCTGCTGAACCTTTTCATGATCCCGCGTTACCCGACGACGCTTCAGACCGGGCGGGTCTTGCAGGTCTACATCGTTATGAGCATCGCGCTTTTGTTTTTGATGCTCTTCTTTAACGCGATCTTCCTTCTTATGGCGATCAGCATCAACCGGAACGCGAGATTGCAGCAGGAGAACCAGTTTCTTTCCATGCAGCAGCAGCGCTACGAAAGCCTGAAAGCCGCCATCGAGGAAGCCCGGCAGACACGGCACGATATGCGCCACCAGATGAATCAGCTCTCCGCGCTGGCTGAAGCGGGAGATTTGGACGGTCTGAAGGCTTATCTTGCAAAAACCGTCTCCCGCATCCCGGAGCTTGATATGAGCTTTTGCGAAAACCGGGCGGCGGACAGTGTTGTAGGCTATTACTGTGCCCTTGCAAAGCGTGAGGGGATCCCCTTCTGTGCCAAGCTGGATCTGCCGCAGACGCTTCCCGTGGACGAGATCGATATGTGTCTGGTGCTGTCGAATCTTCTGGAAAACGCATTCGAAGCCAGCCTTCGCACCGCTCCCGCCCGGCGGAAGATCGAGGTCACCGCGTATGTCCATGCCGCGCGGCTCGTGCTGATCGAAACGGAAAACGCCTTTGACGGGGAGATCAACGAAAATAGCGGAGTTTTCCGCTCGTCCAAGCGCAAGGGAAACGGCATCGGAATCCAGTCCGTCCGCCATATCGCAGAAAAATCCGGCGGGGCAAGTACGGTTACCTATCAGGACGGTCTGTTCTGCGCAAAGGTCATGCTTCGTGGATAATTATGTCCAGCCTTTCCAAAACGGCACGACTACAAATTTCAGCAGCCTCGCTTCCGGTAAGCCCTGAACAAACCGGATCGCCGTTTTTGCAAAGATGTTAGATTTTACCGTATCCCAATCCGCCAGCTTTACGATCTCCGCTGTGCCGCTTTCAAAGTCAAACCGCAGATTACCCCATTCGCCGTCGTTGTCCGCCTGATACAGGTAGACCGCGGCGGCTATTTTTTTGTTCCTTTTGCGGCACTCGGTCTGTTTCAGTGTCACGGTATGGATCACACCGCTTTCCAGCAGCTTCAGCCGTACTGCGTGCCACGAGCTGTTTTTCGTTCAACAGCGGAACGGACACTGTACGCCCATCAACGTGGAGGGCGCACTCTACGAAAACATGGCAGGCATCGTGTTCAACATGGATGCTGCCGCCCTTGCCGAGAGCCTGCACGCTCTGGGCGTAGAATGGTAATATCCCATTTGGAGAAATGCTTATGATGATCTGGATCGGTTTGATACTTTTGATTTGTGCCGGATTCTCCGCTTATGCAGGAGCATCCCAGTTGGAACAGGCAAAGCAGCGTGCGAAGTGCTCCTTGGACGCTTTCACGGAACGAAGAAACGGGGTAAGCTGCATCTGTCTGTCGGTTCTGTTCGTGATCCTTGGGGTCGCCATCAACCTGTGACAGTACATTTCTCCCAAGCCTTTTTGCTTCTTCCAAAGCCTGTCTGATGGGTTTGCTGCGGCTCCCCATCGCCGTAGCAGTCCATGGGCAGTTTTGAAAGATTCGGTGCAGAAAGAGTGCTTTCCGCAGGGGTTGATCATTCGCCAGATGCCATGTGCCGCATGCGTTCCATCAGACGCAGATGTTCCAGAAAACTTTTCTCTTTGAGGATGGCGATGCCTTGTTCCTCGTCCCCAAGGATCAGCAGATTATCCCCCGGTTGTATGTCAAATATCTTTCGTGCATTTGCGGGAATGACGATCTGTCCTTTATCTCCCACTTTTACCATGCCGAAAACGTGTTTCCCTTTAGGTGGCACTTCCAGCCCTAAGTTTTCCCGGTCGGTTTTCTCATAGTTCACGAGGTCATCCATGGAAACACCGAAAATATCTGCCAACCGCTTGCAGCGTTCAATGTCCGGCAGAGATTCTCCGATCTCGTATTTTGATAAAGTCTGGCGGGTCACTCCGATTTTTTCCGCCAGTTCGTCCTGTGAGTAACCGTGGATTTTGCGAAGCGAGATCAAGTTGTCCTTAAACACGTTTTTTCTCCTTTCCGATTCCGAGGACACACCAGCGCAGAATCGGGATTCGGCTGATGAGTTCGTCCAGCAGAAATGCGCCCATAAAGGCACCGATGCCCACGAGCAGATAGACCAGCATTTCCGGTGTGTCCGGGGCGTGTTCGTGCAGTTCATACGAGATCACAGCGATGGGCAGATAATGAAAAATGTACAACCCCCATGACTTCTTCGCCATCCAGTGTGTGAATGCGGTTGATATATCGGCATAATTTCTCATCGTTGTGAGGATACCGAGGATTGTGATCCAGCAATAAACGCAGGCATGGATGTTGTTCAAAACCGGTGCAATGGCGTAGTTTTCACCAAAATAGCGCAGGGTGTACGAGATGCCAAGCACGGCCGAGGCTGCGTCAAACATCCACCACCACCTACACAGCGGTCCCATTACTTCCTCGTGGGAAAACAGAAAATAGCCCGCAAAGAAGCAGAATCCATAGATGCCGAACCGATAAACGGTGACGACCGGGGTGTTCAATACCTGTGCCGATCCATAAACAACGATCGTCAACATCAGGATGCTCCAGACCGGTGCTTTGGAACAGAAGTTCCAGAGCCGGTCTTTTTCGATTTTCCGAACCATCAGCAAAAGCATGGAGAGCAACCAGAGCATCTGGATGTACCACAGAGGCCCTACGCCGGACAGCACAGTGATCAAATATAATATAGGCATCGGAATGCCGACAACGTTCAGTCCGCCGCCAATTTTCAGATTATAGATACCAAGAAGCCACTGGAACACGAACAAGCCAATCGTGGACGGAACCAGCAGCTTGCGGGTTTTATCTTTCAAAAATTGTTTTGTAGTATGGCTTTGCAGATAGTACCGTGCGCTCATCCCCGACACAACAAACAGCAATGCCATGAACCAAGGGTAGACCAGATATTGAAAGC
>CAVKCU010000116.1:0-5600 GCA_963654645.1 Clostridiales bacterium
AGTAGTTCATCATGGAGAACATGCCCTTCTTCATCTCGCCGCCGTACCAGGTGTTCACGATGACCTGCTCCTTGCTGGTGATGTTGAACACAACAGCAGTCTCAGAGTTCAGGCCCAGCTCCTTGTAGTTCTCAACCTTGGCCTTGGATGCGTTGTAGACAACGAAATCGGGCTCAAAGTTCTCCAGTTCCTCAGCGGTGGGCTTGATGAACATGTTGGTGACAAAGTGTGCCTGCCATGCAACTTCCATAACAAAGCGGATAGCCATGCGGGTGTCCTTGTTGGCGCCGCAGAAAGCATCCACGACGTACAGGCGCTTGTTGGACAGCTCCTTCTGAGCGATCTCCTTGACAGCCTTCCAAGCTTCCTCGGAAGCGGGGTGGTTGTCGTTCTTGTACTCATCGCTGGTCCACCACACGGTGTCCTTGGAGTTCTCGTCCATCACGATGAACTTATCCTTGGGAGAACGGCCGGTGTAGATGCCGGTCATCACGTTCACAGCACCCAGCTCGCTGACCTGACCCTTCTCGTAGCCTTCCAGCTCGGGCTTGGTCTCCTCGGCGAACAGCTGCTCGTAGGAGGGGTTGTGCACGACTTCAGTCGTGCCGGTAATGCCATACTTGGTAAGATCCAACTTTGCCATATTTGCGTACCTCTACTTTCGTTTGATCCTTACATAACTCTGTGTAGGAGATGCAGCGCCATTTATGGTACGGACACCGCATAAGGGGGAGACTGCACAGAACGATACGATGCAAATTCTCCTGTCTATCATTATACACAAAAGCTTTCCAAAAGCAATAAATGGAAGGTTCTGTTTGCAAAAAAGAAACAAATTTCATAAACAGACCTTCCCGTATAAAGTAAATTCACGAAGCCCGGCAGGGATGCAGACCGTGAAAAATAAGGCGGGACGGGAGAAAACCGACATTTTGATAAAAGCTTGACAAACCGGGATGCAAGGTGGGACCCCCGGCCCCGGCGGGGCAAAAACCACAGCAGGCAGCTCTTTGGCGCAAGACTGAGAAAATGTAAATAAGCACAAAAAATAAGATAATAGTTGAAAAAAATAATGGCGGCATGATATAATAAAGCTAGAGAGGACTTTCCGAGAAACAGAGACCAACAACCCGAAAGAAAGGAGTGCTTTTTCATGAAAAAGATCGTCCCGATCCTGCTGACCATGGTTTTGGCCCTGACCCTTTGTGTGGTGGGCTTTGCGGATGCAGAAAGCTATGACGATGATCCTGCGGAAGAACCAACCACCCCGACTGCGATGGAATCGGTAGAGGCAGCTGCAGTCCAACCAAGACGCAGTGAGTGCAATGCTTGTGGGAAAATGTCTTGCGTAACCCAAAAAAAAGGCACTTTTGAGACCGGACTGTATGAAGAAAAATGCATCCATTATCCCCACGGGACGGACGAAGTCTATCATCGGAATGCTACATATTACAAGGTCTGCGGTTTCTGCGGATACAAGTCCGGCACATGGACTGTGGACGAGGGAGAGTCGCTCCGGTACTGCCACGGGTGGTCGGCGACAAAGCACTGAGTTCCGGGGAGAGCGATTTTTGTACGGCTGAATGGAGAGGCCCCTGTAGCAGGGAGCCGCTGATCGGCTGAAGAACTTGTGATAAACAGCAGCCCAAAGCCATAAAAACAGCTTTGGGCTGCTGTTTTTGCAATATCTTGGACAGCAGAAACGTTTTAGTTGTAAAGGAACCTTACTTATGCTATACTGGCTTTATAAGAAATACTTTTCCGCCCGCTGCGGCGGCTCACATATAAAGGAATTGCTATGAAAACCATCTACATCCTGCTCACCCGCTCCGGCACGCTGTTGTCCAAACTGGTCTATGCCGTTACCGGAGCCAATTATACCCACGCCTCCATGGCATTTGACGAAGAGCTGAACTGCCTGTACAGCTCCACCCGCAAAAACGGCTATACCATGTTCCCGGCGGGTCCCAGCAAGGAGTACCTGAACAAGGGCGTTTTCCGCCTGCGCGGGGATGCCCCCTGCGCGCTGTATGCACTGGAGGTCACCGACGAAGCCTACGTCCGCGCCCGCCGCCGCGCCGAGCACATGATGGCGCGGGGCGAGCTGTACCGCTTCAACACGCTGGGGCTGATCTTGTGCGCACTGCACATCCGCTGGCAGCGCCGCCGGCATTATTTCTGCTCCCAGTTCGTCAGCGAGGTGCTGGAAAAGAGCGGCGCGATGGAGCTGCCCAAGGACAGCACCCTGATGCACCCCAACGACTACGCCCAGCTGCCCCAGCTGAAGTGTCTGTACGAGGGGTGCCTTGCCGACCTGCCCCAGCGCAAGGCGATGGAACTGGGCGAGGCTCCCACAGTGGTCAGCGTGTATCTGGGGCTGATGCTGGGACTGGCGAAAGCCGGGGTGCGCAAGATTTTTTGAAAAAATCTGAAATTATGTGTTGACAAAGGGTGCCCGGTATGCTAAAATAGCCAAGTCGGGTGCGAACACCTGATGCTAAAATGGTCGTATGGCCCGTTGGTCAAGCGGTTAAGACAGAGGCCTCTCACGCCTTTAACATCGGTTCGATTCCGGTACGGGTCACCATTTTATAGTAGTAAAACGGCTGTATGCCGTTTTATATAGATGCCTCTTTAGCTCAGTCGGTTAGAGCACCTGACTGTTAATCAGGGTGTCGCCTGTTCGAGTCAGGCAAGAGGCGCCAGCAAAGCGATGGAAAATTTCCATCGCTTTTTTCTTTTTCCGGCAGTCTTGTTGACAGCACCGCCCCGGGGGGCTATACTTAACACACTATAAAGTATAAAAGGAACCTCTTGCCGCGCAGCTTTACGGTGCAGTAAGGCGAAAAGGCGCCCCCCTTGGGGGAGCTGGCAATGCCGCAAGGCATTGACGGAGGGGGTCAAACCCTTGACAAAGGAGAACATCATGAAAAAAGTTATTCTGACCGGCGACCGTCCCACCGGTCGCCTGCACGTTGGGCACTATGTCGGCTCTCTGAAGGAGCGGGTGCGGCTGCAGAACACCGGCGAGTACGACGAGATCTTTATCATGATCGCCGACGCGCAGGCGCTGACTGATAACGCCGACAACCCGGAGAAGGTGCGCCAGAACATTTTGCAGGTGGCGCTGGACTATCTGGCATGCGGGCTGGACCCCAACAAGGTGCACATCTTCATCCAGTCCATGGTGCCCCAGCTGACCGAGCTGAGCTTCTACTACCAGAATCTGGTCACTGTCAGCCGTCTGCAGCGCAACCCCACCGTGAAGAGTGAGATCCAGATGCGCAACTTCGAAGCCAGCATCCCGGTGGGCTTCTTCTGCTACCCCATCAGTCAGGCTGCCGATATCACCGCCTTCAAGGCTACCACCGTGCCCGCCGGTGAGGATCAGAAGCCCATGATCGAGCAGTGCTGCGAGATCGTGCACAAGTTCAACTCCGTCTACGGCGAAACGCTGGTAGAGCCCGAGATCGTGCTGCCCCAGAACGCTGCCTGCCTGCGTCTGCCCGGCATTGACGGCAAGGCCAAGATGAGCAAGAGCCTTGGCAACTGCATCTACCTGTCCGAGGAGCCGGCGGACATCGAGAAGAAGGTCAAGTCCATGTTTACCGACCCCAACCACCTGCGCGTGCAGGACCCCGGCAAGGTGGAGGGCAACCCGGTGTTCATCTATCTGGACGCTTTCTGCCGCCCCGAGCACTTTGCCGAGTTCTGGCCGGAGTACCAGAGCTTGGACGAGGTCAAGGCGCACTATCAGCGCGGCGGTCTGGGCGATATGAAGGTGAAAAAGTTCCTGAACAGCGTCATGCAGGCCGAGCTGGAGCCCATCCGCACCCGCCGCAAGGAGTGGGAGCAGCGTCTGCCCGAGGTGGTGGAGATCCTGAAGGAGGGCAGCGCCTACGCCGAAAAGACCGCTGCCGCCACGCTGGACGAGGTGCGCAAGGCTATGCGCATCGACTACTTCAATAACGATAATCTGCTGAAGTAAAATTTATGAGAGTGCCCGAAACGCCTGCGGCGTTTCGGGCACTCTTTTCTTTTATATCGTTTACGAAAATTGCATAGAAAGTACGGGCAAACTGTGTTAAAATGGGGGCAACAAGTACAGAAAAACCCCATTTTGGGGGCGAAAAGAAAAAAGGAGAACCACCATGCAAAAGACCATCTGGATCACCGGGGCAAGCTCCGGCATCGGGCGGGAGTTCGCCCGCCGGTACGCCGCCATGGGCTGCCGGCTCATCCTGACCGCCCGCCGTGCCGACCGTTTGCAGACCCTTGCCGAGGAGCTGCACGCAGCCCACGGCACGGAATGCCGTATCGAGACCGCCGACCTCTCCCGCACCGAGGAGTGCAGCCGCCTGTGCGCAGCACTGGCGGACGAGCACATCGACATCTTCATCAACAACGCCGGTTTCGGCGTCTGCGGCAGCATTCTGGAAACCGAGGAAGCCCGCGAGGAAGAGATGCTCCAAGTGAACGTAGCCGCCATGGCGCGGCTGTTCCGCGCCGTGGTGCGCAAGATGAACGCACAGGGCGGCGGCACCGTCCTGAATGTGGCTTCCTCTGCGGGGCTTCTGCCCGGCGGTCCCTATATGGCGGGCTACTACGCCAGTAAAGCCTATGTGGTCAGCATGACCCGCGGCGTGGCGGAGGAGCTGCGGGAGATGCATAGCCCGGTCTACGTCTGCGCCCTCTGCCCCGGCCCGGTGGATACCGAGTTCAACGACCGCGCTGGGGTGGTGTTTGCCCTGCGGGGCATTACCCCCGAGCTGTGTGTAGAGGAGGCGCTGCTGGGCATGATGCACCGCAAGACCATCATCGTGCCCTCTGCTTTTATGCGTCTGTGCACCAGCGCCCAGCGCCTTGTGCCCATCCCGCTGCTGATGCCCATCGTGGCACGCCAGCAGAAGAAAAAGCTGGGGTAAAAGACAAAGGTCGCCTAAACTTGTCAACAAGCCCAAAGAAAGCCGGAATATCTTGTGCACCGTGACAAGGCACGTCAGTCTGCACAAACTGCTGCGCTGAAAAGCAACGGCTCTGCGTACTGTTTTGCGGAAGAAAAACGAAGTTCTAAAGAAAATACAATAAAACTTCACAAGAATGTGCCTTGACACTTTCTGCAAAGGATGCTAGACTGGTATACAAGTAAGAGCGCACTCCGGCACAGCCGGATACGACGCGCTTTGCAAAGCAGCACGGCTGCAATTTGCGCCGTGTAAAATACGATTTTTGACAGGAGGACTTTATTATGGCACAGTGCACTCCCAAATCCTTTGACCTGACCGGTAAGGTGGCGCTGATCACCGGCGCATCCTACGGCATCGGCATGGCAATTGCAAAGGCTATGGCAGCCAACGGCGCTACCATCGTGTTCAATGATATCAAGCAGGAGCTGGTGGACAAGGGTCTGGCTTCCTATGCAGAGGCTGGCATCAAGGCTTACGGCTACGTCTGCGACGTTACCGACGAGGACGCCGTCAATGCTATGGTGGCAAAGATCACCGAGGAAGTCGGCCACATCAACATTCTGGTCAACAACGCCGGTATCATCAAGCGCATCCCCATGACCGAGATGAGCGCTGCCCAGTTCCGTCAGGTCA
>CAVKCU010000117.1:0-5584 GCA_963654645.1 Clostridiales bacterium
GATGACCTGCTCGTTGCCGCCTGCCATGATGTACTCGGCGCTCATGATCCACTCCTCGATGGTGTTGCACAGGCCGCGCTTGAGCAGCACGGGCTTGTGCATCTTGCCAACGGCTTTCAGCAGCTGGAAGTTCTGCATGTTGCGGGCACCGATCTGCACCACGTCCACATACTCCTCAAACTCCGGGATGCGGTCCTCGCTCATCAGCTCGGAGACGATGGGCAGACCGGTGGCTTCGCGTGCCTTTACCATGTCCAGGATGCCCTCGGTCTCCAGACCCTGAAAGGCGTAGGGAGAGGTGCGGGGTTTATAGGCGCCGCCGCGGAACAGCGCTGCGCCGCCCGCCTTGACTCCCTGCGCGATGCGCAGCGCCTGCTCGGCGTTCTCGATGCTGCAGGGACCCGCCATGACGGCGATCTTTTCCTTGCTGCCGATCTTCACGCCGCCGCAGTCGATGACCGAGTCTGCGGGGTGGAACAGGCGGTTTGCGCGCTTATAGGGCGCGGACACGCGGGTGACGTTGTCGATCCACGGGTTTGCCAGCACGTCCCGCTCGTCGATCTTGGTGGTGTCGCCCACCAGACCGAACACGTTGTAGTCCTTGCCGGTGATCAGGGTCACGTCCAGACCCTGCTTTTCGAATTTATCAACGATCTTTTCCAGTTCCTCTTTGGGAGTGCCTTTTTTGGTGGAGATGATCATGGGAGGTCGTTCCTTTCCTATTTTTAAGATTGAAGTCTGCTTTGAATGGTATTGTCTATCTGTGTACAAACGGCATTAAAATGGCTGTCCACGTCGTTGTTTGCAAAACGGAGAACCAGCAGCCCATACTGTTCAAGAATCGCACTTCGTTCTGCATCGTAAGCCTTGCCCTGCTCGGTATAGTGTTGGGAACCGTCCAGTTCAATCACAAGCCGTGCCTGTGCACAATAAAAGTCAACGACAAAGGATTCGATGATCCGCTGCTTGTAGATTTTTACAGGATAATCGCGCAGAAACAGATACCAAAGCTTTCGCTCCTGCGCAGTAGATGTGCGGCGCAGAGCGCGTGCAGTGCCAAGCATTTTATAGTTTTTGTTGACTGTGCTGTGTTTCATAAACGATTTCCTTTACGGTAATGGGCACGCCCTCTCAGGCGCTCCCGCGCCAGCTCTCCCAAAGGGAGAGCCAAGGTCTAAGGCTCGTTGCTAAAGCATTAGGAGTAATGAGAAAGTTCCCGGCGGTGTTCTTGGCTCTCCCTTTGGGAGAGCTGTCACCGCAGGTGACTGAGAGGGCGCACGCCGTTGCTCTTAGTGCTAAAGCATCAAGAGCTATGAGAAAGCTTCCGGCAGTGCTCTTGCCTCTCCCTTTGGGAGAGGTGGCATCGCGCAGCGATGACGGAGAGGGCGAGCCCGTTTTACATCACGATATGCGCCTTAGTGGAGCCGTCGGTGCGCAGCAGCTGCGCCAGCCAGATGCAGGCGTGCAGGTAGCCCTGCGGGCCCTCGCCGATAAAATGTCCCTGACAGCCAAAGGACACCACGTCCGTTTTGCGGAAGGGCTCGCGCTCGTCCGGGGCGTCCAGCATCACCTCTACGGCGGGCACGCTGCACAGCCGCAGCGCGTCCAGAATGGCTACACTGTAATGGGCGTAGCCGCCCGGGTTCAGCACGATGCCGTCCACCCGCCCGGGGGCAGACTGGATCTCGTCGATCAAGTCGCCCTCATGGTTGGACTGGCAGATGTCCGTCTCGATGCCAAGCTGGTCGCAGCCCGCCTGCACATAGTCCATCAGACCGGTGTAGTCCACCTCGCCGGGCACGCCGGGCTCGGACCAGCGCGCCAGATTGAGGTTTGGCCCGTTAAGAATCAAAAATTTCATCCAGTGCCTCCTGTGCAGCTGCCAGCGTCTGGGCCAGCGTGCCGGTGTTGGGGACCACCGCATCTGCGGCGGCAAGGTACAGCGGGCGGCGCTGGGCCTCCATGGTGCGCAGCGCCTCGGCGCTGGAGGAAAGCGGACGGTCGCCGCCCACAGCCAGCGCTTCCAGCGGGCGGTCGATAAACAGCACCACGCCGTTCTGGCGCAGGGCGCGGACATTCTCTGCCCGCTTCACCGCGCCGCCGCCGCAGGAGAGTATAAGCCCCTTTTCCTTGCCGAAGCGGGCGATCTGCGCGGCTTCCTTTGCGCGGAAACCTGCTTCGCCCTCGGCGGCAAAGATGTCCGGGATGCTGCGTCCGTCTGCCTTGACGATCTCCTCGTCCAGATCCACAAGGGGTCTGCCCAGCTGCTTTGCCAGCAGTCTGCCAAGGGTGGATTTGCCGCAGGAGGGCATGCCCACAAGGGCGATGTTCAGCGTCTCGCGGCGCAGCGCGGCGGTAATGCGCCGCACCTCGCCCGGGACATCCCCGAATTTGCGGTCAAGGAAGTATTCGGCGGCGTACACCGCCTGTGCCACCAGCATCTCCAGCCCGCCTACAGCCACCGGCACACCGGCTTCCTCGGCGCGGAGGATGAGCTCGGTCTTGTTGGGGTTATAGACCACGTCCACCACGGCTTCCAGCCCGGGCATAGCGGCAACGTCCAGACTGCACACGCCCACGTTGGGGTACATCCCGGCGGGGGTGGTGTTGAACACCACCTGTGCGCCGCTGCGGACGGCTTCGGCGTAGCTCAGCTCGCCCTTTTCCGGGTCGGGGGTGCGGCTGACCGTCAGCACCTTGGCTGCGCCCTTATCCAGCGCCACCGCGCGGGTGGTGTTGTGGGTGCCGCCGGTGCCTAAAATGAGCACAGTCTTGCCCGCAAGCTCCACGCCGTGGGCTTCGCACAGGTGGGCAAAGCCCAGATAATCCGTGTTGTAGCCGTAGAGCAGGCCGTTTTTATTGACCACCGTGTTCACTGCGCCGATGGCGCGGGCGCGGGGGTCGATGAAGGAGCAGTACTCCATCACCAGTTTTTTATAGGGGATGGTCACATTGATGGCCTTGAACTGCCGCCGCTGCAAAAAGGCGCGGGCGTCTGCCTCGGTGGGCAGGGGGCACAGCTCGTAGCTGTAGCCGCAGAGCAGCTCATGGATGGTCTTGGAGTAGGAGTGTCCCAGCTTGCCGCCGATGAGTCCGTATTCCATCTCAGTCCTCCTTCCGGTAGCCGGTGGGGTCGGTCATCCACCGGGCACCGTACCGGGCGGTGAGCAGGTCGCCCACCGCAAGGGCGGCGGCGCAGGTCTGCACAATGGCAGCCCGGGGCACGATGCAGGGGTCGTGCCGTCCCTGAATGGACAGCTGTGCGTCCTTTTTGGCGATGTAGTCCACCGTGTCCTGCTGCTTGTAGATGCTGGGGGTGGGCTTGACGGCGGTGCGGAACACCACCGGCATTCCGTTGGCGATGCCGCCGTTGATGCCGGCGTTGTGGTTGGTGGCGGTGACTACCGCACCCTCTGCCGTCATGCGGAAGGCGTCGTTCGCCTCCGAGCCGCGCAGCCCGGCAAAGCCGAAGCCGGTGCCGAACTCGATGCCCTTGACCGCCGGGATGGAAAAGGCTAAGTGGGCAATTTCGCTCTCCACGCTGTCAAAGTAAGGCTCGCCGATGCCGGCGGGCAGGCCGAGGATGGCAGTTTCCAGCACGCCGCCCACGCTGTCGCCCTCGGCACCGGCGGCGCGGATGGCAGCCTTCATGGGCTCCTCCACGGCGGCGTCCAGCACCGCAAAGCCCTCGGCTTTGCTGGCAAGGGTCTCTGCCTGTGCCGCAAGGGCGGCGGGGTCGTCCAGCGCAAAGGGGGTATCTGTGAGCCCCGCACACCGGGCGATATGGGTGGTGATATCAATGCCCGCCCGCTGCAAGGCGGCAAGCACGATAGCGCCACCTGCCACCAAAGCGGCAGTCACCCTGCCGGAAAAGTGCCCGCCGCCCCGGGCATCCTGAAAGCCGTGGTACTTGGCGTAGGCGGTAAAGTCCGCGTGACCGGGGCGCAGAAGGTCGGCGGTCTTGGCGTAATCGCCGCTGCGGGTGTTCTGGTTTTCGATCATCAGGGCAATGGCGGTGCCGGTGGTGTGACCGTTCACCACACCGGACAGCAGCTGCACCGCGTCTGCTTCCACCCGGGGGGTGGAAAGGCCGTCGCCCCGGGCGCGGCGCTTGTCCATGCAGGCGGCGAGAAAGCTCTCGTCCACCGGCACACCGGCAGCCATGCCGTCCAGCACCGCGCCCACGGCGCGACCGTGGCTCTCGCCGAAGATGGTCAGCGAAAGGCCGCTGCCAAAGGTATTTTTCATGGGTCAGTCCTCCATGCCCAGCAGCGGGCGCAGCCCCTCCACAGGGATGGTCTCGGCGCGCCAGCAGCCAAGGCCGGGCACCTTGATGATGGTGATCTGCCCGCCCTGCGCCTTTTTGTCGTGCAGCATCTCAGCCAGCACCTTTTCCTTATCATAGGTGGTGCGGGTGGGTAACCCTAAGCGGCGGTACACGCCGCGCACCCGCTTTTGCAGCGCCTTGGATTCGATCATGGGCAGCATGCCCAGCGCCACGCACTCGCCGTGGTACAGACCGGTGGTGCGGCGTCCCTTGATGCCCTTCACGGCCTCGATGCCGTGACCGATGGTATGACCGAAGTTCAGCGCCTTGCGCATGCCCTGCTCGGTCTCGTCCTGCTCCACGATGCTCTTCTTAAAGCGCAGGCTGCGGCAGATGATCTCGCCGATGCGGTCGTCCACGTCCTCCTTTTCAAAGATGGAGAACAGCTCCGGGTCAGCCAAGAGACCGGCCTTGACCGCCTCGGCCAGACCGTTGATGAAGTGGCGGCGGGGCAGGGTGGACAGGGTGTCCGGGTCCACGATGACCAGCTTGGGCTGCCAGAAAGCACCCACGATGTTCTTGGTGTCGCCAAGATCCACGGCGGTCTTGCCGCCGATGGAGGAATCGATCATGGAAAGGGTGGTGGTGGGGCAGTTGATAAAGTCGATGCCGCGCATATAGATGGAAGCGGCAAAACCGGCAAGGTCGCCCACCACGCCGCCGCCCACGGCTACCACAAGGTCGCCGCGTCCCATGCCGAAGTCCAGCATCTGCCGCAGCACGGTCTCCAGAATCTTAAAGCTCTTGCTGGCCTCGCCCTGCGGCACGGTGATGATGGTGGCATCCTTGCACTGGTCGGCCACCATCTGGGCGTACTGTGCAGGCACGCCGCTGTCGGTGACCACCGCCACCCGGCGGTCCAGCCGGGCGAACTGGTACAAATTTTCCAGCGAGCCGCGCTTGACGATGATGTCGTAGCTGCGCTCGCCCAGATTCATGGTCAGCTTGGTTCCGATAAACTCACTCATTTTGTATACACTCCTAACAGCCGCACCGTCCGGCAGGTGCGGTCAAGCTCGCGCAGCAGCGCGGCAGTCTCACCGGCGGCGGCATTGCCCACCAGCTCTACATAAAAATAATATTCAAAGGGGACGTGCGGCATGGGGCGGCTCTTGATGGACTCCATATTGAAGCCGCTTGCACCGATGACCTGGATCACCTCCGCCAGCTTGCCGGGTTTGTTGTCCACCGTGAACAGCAGGGAGAACCGGTTGCCCGCCGTGGGCTTTTCGCGGCTGAGCACGATGAACCGGGTGG
>CAVKCU010000118.1:0-5554 GCA_963654645.1 Clostridiales bacterium
GCGCCTGTGCGCAGGCACCGGTGTCGATGATGCCCTCCGGCATCGGGATGCCGGCTTTCACCAGCTCGTCCCGCAGCTCAGCAGCCTGCGGCACATCCAGATGCAGCGAACGCACCTTTTCGGTCTGGCTGAACACCTCTTTCGGGGTGCCCTCCATCACCACATGACCCTTGCTCATCACCAGCACACGGTCAGCCTGTGCGGCCTCTTCCATATAGTGGGTGATGGACACCACCGTGATGCCCATGTTCTCGTTCAGGTAGTGGATGGTCTGCATCACCTGCTCGCGCCCGCGCGGGTCCAGCATGGCGGTAGCTTCGTCTAAGATCAGGCAGTCCGGGCGCATGGCAACCACACCGGCGATTGCCACCCGCTGCTTCTGACCGCCGGAAAGGTTGTGGGGTGCGCGCTCGCGGTATTCGTAGATGCCCGCCATCTTCATGGAGTCATCTACCCGGCGGCGCATCTCTTCCTGCGGCACGCCGAGGTTTTCCAGCGCAAAGGCCACGTCCTCTTCCACCACGGTGGCAACGATCTGGTTGTCCGGGTTCTGGAACACCATGCCCACGGTCTGGCGGATATCGTAAAGTTTCTCTTCGTCTGCGGTGTCCATGCCCTCCACATACACCTTGCCGCTCTCGGGCAGCAGAATGGCGTTGAAGTGCTTGGCCAGCGTGGATTTGCCGCAGCCGTTTGCACCCAGCACCGCCACGAACTCCCCGCGCTTTACCTGCGCGGATACGCCGTCCAGCGCGTAGACCGGCTGCTCGGCATCGTAGCGGAACTTCAAATTTTCAGCAGTTAAAATCGTATCACTCATGCTTTGTTTCTCTTTCTGGTGGTGCGCCCCTCTAAAAGGGGCTGTACCCCATTCTATTGAAATTGATTGCTTGTTTTTAACGTCCTCGCCCTCTCAGTCAAATCTTTACAGATTTGCCAGCTCCCCCAAAGGGGGAGCCTCTGGCGCAACCGAAAAGTTTTCCGGTAAACGGTCAACTTTCCCGCCATGCCAAGGGCTCCCTCCCCGAGGGAGCTGGCACGGCGATAGCCGTGACTGAGGGAGTTTTTCCTTATTCTTCCCAGATGGCGGTGGCGCCGCAGGGCACCACGCCGCCGGTGGCAGACACCGGCAAGCCGATCTCATCGCAGCTGGTCTTGCCGCCAAAGCGGGGCACCAGCGTGGTCTTGAGCATATACTCCATGACCGCCGGGGACAGGCCGGTGGTGTAGCTGTTGACCGCAAAGAACAGCGGGGTATCGCTGAGCACCTCCTCGCACTGGCTGATGAGGTCGTAGATGCAGTCCTCCAGCTTCCAGATCTCGCCGCCGGGGCCGCGCCCGTAGCTGGGCGGGTCCATGATGATGCCGTCGTAGGTGTTGCCCCGGCGCTTTTCCCGCGCCACGAACTTGGCGCAGTCGTCCACCAGCCAGCGGATGGGCTTGTCGGTCAGGCTGCTTGCCGCGGCGTTGTCCTTGCCCCATGCCACAATGCCCTTGGAGGCATCCACATGGCAGACGGTAGCACCGGCAGCGGCACAGGCCAGCGTAGCGCCGCCGGTGTAGCCGAAGAGGTTCAGCACCTTCACCGGGCGGTTCGCGGCGCGGATCTTCTGCTGGTACCACGCCCAGTTGACCGCCTGCTCCGGGAACACGCCGGTGTGCTTGAAGCCGGTGGGGCTGACGATGAGGGTCAGCTTATCCTCCCCTTCACCGCAGCTGATCTTCCACTTTTCCGGCAGACGGCGGCGGTACTCCCACTCGCCGCCGCCCTGATTGGAGCGGTGGTAGATGGCATCTGCCTTTGCCCACAGGGGGCTCTGCTTGGGGGTCTTCCACACCACCTGCGGGTCGGGGCGGATGAGCAGGGTCTCTCCCCAGCGTTCCAGCCGGTTGCCGTCGGTGGCATCCAGCAGCTCGTAGTCTTTCCAGGTATCTGCAGGGCGCATAGCGTCCTCCTTCCGTTTACTGTTTCAAAATCCTTTATATTATAATAGGTCAGAACAGGCTCTGCTGTCCGTTTTCCTCGGCGCTGCCGGTCTCCGGGGCCTTCATGCCCAGATGCTCGTAGGCAAGGCGGGTAGCGCAGCGTCCGCGCGGGGTGCGGGTCAAAAAGCCCATCTGCATCAGATACGGCTCGCACAGATCTTCCAGCGTAACGGCCTCCTCGCCCAGCGCGGCAGCAAGCGTTTCCAGACCCACCGGCCCGCCGTTGTACATCTCGATGATGGCGCGCAGCAGGCTGCGGTCCAGCTCATCCAGACCCAGTGCGTCCACGTCCATCCGCTTGAGCCCCAGCAGTGCCACATCCTGATCGATGATGCCGTCGCCCAGCACGGTGGCAAAGTCGCGGATGCGCTTCAAAAAGCGGTTTGCCACGCGGGGGGTTCCCCGGCTGCACTTTGCCAGCTCGTATGCGCCCTCCGGGGTGATAGGCTGATCCAGAATGCCCGCCGACCGCATGATGATGCGGGAAAGCTCGTCCGGGCTGTACAGCTCCAGCTTGAGCAGCACGCCGAAGCGGTCGCGCAGAGGGCCGGTGATCTGTCCGGCGCGGGTGGTAGCGCCCACCAGCGTGAACCGGGGCAGATTGATGCGGATGCTCTGGGCGCTGGGTCCCTTGCCGATCATGATATCCAGCGCGTAGTCCTCCAGCGCGGGATACAGCACCTCCTCCACCTGCCGGGACAGGCGGTGGATCTCGTCGATGAACAGCACATCGCCCTCCTGCAGGTTGGTCAGCAGGGCGGCAAGGTCGCCGGGCTTTTCAATCGCAGGGCCGCTGGTGATGCGGATCTGCACCCCCATCTCGTTGGCAATGATGCCCGCCAGCGTGGTCTTGCCCAGACCCGGTGGGCCGTAGAGCAGAATGTGATCCACCGGCTCACCCCGGCGCTTGGCGGCTTCCAGATAGATCTTCAGGTTCTGCTTGGCCTTTTCCTGCCCGATGTAGTCCTCCAGATGCTGCGGGCGGAGGTTATTTTCCTCACTGTCCGCCGGGGTCATGACGGGCTGCATCATTTTTGCGCCGTACAGCGCGGTATCGTCCTGCATTGCTTACCTCCTGCCTGCCATGCTGCGCAAGGCCAGCTTGATGATCTCTTCCACCGGCAGCGCGGCATCGATTTTTGCGATGGCCAGCGCCGCCTCGCTCTGGCTGTACCCCAGCGACACCAGCGCCGCAATGGCCTGTGCGCTGCTCTGGGTCGCGGTCGTGTCGGCGGCAGTGCCCGCCACATCCTCCAGCGAGATGCCGTCCACAAAGCCCTTGGCCACCTTATCCTTCAGTTCCAGCACGATGCGCTGCGCCAGCTTCGGCCCCACGCCGGAGGCGGCCTTAAACGCCTTGTGGTCCCCCGCCGAGATCGCCAGCGCCACCCGCTGCGGCTCCATGACGCTGAGGATGGCAAGCCCCACCTTGGGGCCCACGCCGGACACGGCGGTCAGCATCTCAAAGCAGGCCTGCTGCTCCTCGGTGGCAAAGCCGTAAAGGCTCACATCGTTCTCGGTCACGCTCATCACGGTGTACAGGGTGGCCTCCTGCCCCACACCGGGCAGCGCCCCCGCCACGCTGGCAGGGCACTGGGTATAGTAGCCCACGCCGCCGCAGCTGAGCACCACGGCGTTCAGGCTTTTTTTCACGATTTTTCCAGTCAGACAGTAGATCATAAAATCCTCTCAGTCAAGACCCGCCGCCCCGCAGGGCGGCTGTGGTATGCGGTCAGATGGGTCCCGCCACCCGGCGGGTGTAGCGGTTGAGCTGGTTGCCGTTGGTGTGGCAGAAAGTGATTGCCATCGCCAGTGCATCGGCGGTATCGTCCGGCTTTGGCACGGCGGGCAGATGCAGCAGCACCCGGGTCATCTCCTGCACCTGCTTTTTCACAGCCTTGCCGTAGCCGGTGACCGCCTGCTTGACCTGCATGGGGGTGTACTCGTAGATGGGCAGCCCCGCCTGCGCCGCCGCCAGCAGAATGACCCCGCGCGCCTCGGCTACGCCGATGACGGTGGTCTGGTTATGCTGGTAGAACAGCTTTTCGATAGCCAGCACCTCGGGCTGCGTGCGTTCGATGACCTCTTTGATACCGGTATACACCTCGTCCAGCCGCCGCTCAAACGGCACGCCCGCGTCCGTGCACACCGCGCCGAAATCCACCGGCGCAAAGCGGTTGCCCGCATACTCCACCACGCCCCAGCCCACGATGGCGTAACCGGGGTCGATGCCCAAAACTCTCATGCTGTGTTCCCTTTCCGACACTACTCCTATTATAGTTTTCTATTATAGCACAACGTCTGGTTGGGGGCAACAAGAAAGCTGTCGCCCGCCGCCCAAAAACCCGCGTTGCACCGCACAGAAGCCGGGTTTCGGGGCGCTTTTTCAAAAAAGTTTTACAATTTTTGAAAAAAGGTCTTGCTTTTTGGCACAGGCTATGGTATTATAATCTAGCTGATTTCGGCAAAACAGAATATGGACGGTTAGCTCAGCTGGTAGAGCATCTGCTTGACGTGCAGGAGGTCACAGGTTCGAGTCCTGTACCGTCCACCACATCCCCAGACCATTCGGTCTGGGGATTTTTGTTATCTGCCGAGCCGCGTCAGAGCGGGACAGCAAACTGCAAATTTCACTCTATCGGGAGTGTTCTTTCCCTAGCGGGTGTGGTATACTCGGCTTAGCTCAACAAATCGGAATTTGTGGAGGTGATAAACTATATGAATGACAAATGGGTTGAGTTTGCAATTCGTATTCAAAGTATTGCTCAGGCTGGGCTTCAGTACGGGAAAGATAAATATGACAGAGAGCGTTATGAGGAATTAAGACAGATTGCAGCAGAAATGCTGTCTCTGAAAACGGATATTCCGGTAAATAAAATTTTCGATTTGTTTTGTAATGAATCTGGCTACCAGACACCAAAAGTAGATACACGGGCTGCGGTTTTTGTTGACGGTAAAATTCTGCTTGTACATGAAAATAATGGTACATGGTCATTGCCGGGAGGGTGGTGCGATGTAGACCAGTCTGTTGTATCCAATACGGAAAAAGAAGTGCAGGAGGAAGCAGGATTTTCGGTAATATCCGAAAAAATAATCGCAGTTCAAGATTGGCGAAAGCATAATGTGGTGAATTATGCTTATGGAGTAGTAAAGATTTTTGTTCTGTGCAGGTACGAAGGTGGAGAGTTTGAAAAAAATATTGAAACTACAGAAATTAGATTTTTTGATAAAAACAATCTCCCGTCTGACCTTGCTGTAGAAAAATGCACAAAAGAACAAATTTTGATGTGTTTTGACTCGTATGAAAATCCAAATGCGGCAACACTGTTCGATTGAGACAACTTCCAGTTTGTCGCGCTCGTTCCCGGCAAAGAGCAGCGCGTAAAAACCCACATAAAGGAGATGCTTTTCCATGGAATACAAACGCTTTGGCAATAAGATCATTGTACGCATCGACAAGGACGAGGAGATCCTTGAACAGGTAAAAGAGCTTGCCCTGAAAGAAAACATCCGCCTTGCCGCCGTGCAGGCGCTGGGCGCCACCAACAGCTTTACGGTGGGCGTATAT
>CAVKCU010000119.1:0-5443 GCA_963654645.1 Clostridiales bacterium
CTTTTTTGTGCTTCGACTTCTTCTTTAGGATTGTCAAGGGCGAGCAGCCCTTGGCCCGTTGCGGGGTGGGTGGAGTCCAGAGGTAGGGAGGGGGGACTCGGAACACCCCTCCCTGCCTCTGGCCCAGCGGAGCGTCCCTGCACGCTAAAGGCAAGCAGAAACTTCCCCCGCGGAGCGTGCACTTTTCTGGTTCTCTTTTGCCACCAAAAGAGAACATCCCCCGTTCCCTCCCCTTTCCCCACGCCGGATTTTATGCTACAATACCGGTAACAAAAATCGTTTGGAGAAACGCCCATGCTTTATTATGCTGCCCCTATGGAGGGCTTCACAGACCGGGTCTGGCGGCAGACCCATCAGAAATGGTTCGGCGCGGAGGGCGCTGCCGACCGCTATTATGCGCCCTTTATCTCCCCGCCGGAGAACCGGGTGCTCATTAAAAAGAAGATGGCAGAGCTTGCCCCGGAGGCAAACCCCGGTGCGCCGGTCATCCCGCAGCTGCTGGCGAAGGACGGTGAGCTGGCTGCATGGATGATCGGACAGCTGCGGGCGCTGGGCTATACCGAGGTAAACCTGAATCTGGGCTGCCCCGCCGGGACGGTGACCGCCAAGGGCAAGGGCTCCGGGATGCTGCGGGACCCGGCTAAGGTGGACGCCTTTCTGAACGGGGTGTTCTCCCGCGCCGAAGCGCCGGTCTCGGTCAAGACTCGGCTGGGCGTGGAGAAGCCGGAAGAGTTTGCCGCCATTCTGGAAATTTATAACCGCTACCCCATCTCGGAGCTGACCATTCACCCCCGGGTGATGCGGCAGCAGTACCGCGGACAAGCCGACCGCGCCGCCTTTGCGGCTGCGCTGCCCCGGTGCACCATGCCGGTGTGCTATAATGGCGATGTGACCGCCGCCGCCCAGCTCCACGCGCTGGAAACGGAGTTTCCCACCCTGTCCGGCATCATGGTGGGGCGCGGGCTCATTGCAGACCCGGCACTTTTCCGCAGAGCGCGGGGCGGTGCGCCCGCCACCAAAGAGGAGCTGCGGGGCTACCTGACCGACCTGTACCACGGCTACACCGAGTTGTTCGGCAGCGCGGGCTGCGCCATCAGCCGGATGAAGGGGCACTGGTTCTACCTCATCCACTGCTTTGCCGGGGCGGAAAAGCTGGAAAAGCAGCTCAAAAAGCTGCGGGAGCCGTGGGAGTACGAGGTGGTGGTGAACCAGATCTTCACCCTGCCGCTGGCGGAAAACGATTAAAATGGTTCCACACAAAAAGCCCGCCGTCTTGCAAGACAGCGGGCCGGAAAAGGACCGTATTACACGTTGAGGTAGCTGCGCAGCATAGCCTGCAGCAGGTCGTCGCGATCCACCTTGCGGATCATGGCGCGGGCATTCTTATAGGTCGTAATGTAGGTAGGGTCTTCGGACAAAATGTAGCCCACCAGCTGATTGACCGGGTTGTAGCCTTTTTCCTTCAAAGCATCGTACACCTGCTGTACGATCTCGTGGATCTCATAGTCCTTTTTATCGTGGATGGAGAAAATCGCGGTTGCGTCTCCCACGCAATACACCCCCTTCGGTTGAAACTAGTCTCATTGTACACGAAATGCGCCGAAACTTCAAGATAATTACGCCGGATTTGCACATCCTGTACAAAATTTCCAGCAATGTTCCGGCAAGATGAACGATGTCCGGGCGGCATTCTGCCCGCGAAAGGAGCCTTTGTATGCTTTACGGCATCGGCTGCGACCTGTGCAGCCTTTCCCATCTGGAAAAAAGCCTTTCCTCTGCCCACGCGGCAGCCTTTGTGCGCCGGGTATATGGCCCGGCTGAGCAGGCAGCGCTGGGGCTTTGCGAAGCGTCTCCTGCGCCGCTGAACGCCCACCGCCTTGCCAGCGCCGCAGCAGATTTTGCCGCCAAGGAGGCCTTTCTCAAGGCAGCGGGCACTGGCCTGCGGGAGCCCTTTTCTCTGTGTGAGATCGAGGCCGTCCGGCTGGAAAACGGTGCCCCGGTCTACCGCTTCAGCGGGCAGACCGCCGCATGGGTAGCGCAGCACCGGCTGCGCGCCCGGCTCTCCTTAAGCCACGAAGGCGGCATGGCGCTGGCCTTCTGCACACTGGAAGAGGAAAGCTGACCGCCCTTTGTGCATACAATGGAATATCGCCCCCGCACTGCATAAGCCGCACCCGGTCTGCGCATACTGAGAGCAGACAGGATGCGCCGGACGCATCACATAGCGGGGCACATCCTCCAGACAAACAGGAGGGAGATTCCATGGAGGTACACAGAGGAGAAGTTTTCTACGCCGATCTTTCGCCGGTGGTGGGCTCGGAGCAGGGCGGTGTGCGTCCGGTGCTGATCGTACAGAACGAGATCGGCAACCGGCACAGCCCCACCGTGATCGCGGCAGCCATTACATCCCGGCTGGACAAGACCCGCCTGCCTACGCACATCAATATCCGGGCGGCAGACACCGGCCTTGCCAAGGACAGCGTGGTGCTGCTGGAGCAGATCCGCACGCTGGATAAGCACCGTCTGCGGGAGCGCGCCGGGCAGATCACCGCCGCCGATCAGAAGCGGGTGGATCAGGCACTGGACGTCAGCCTTGGGCTGAGCTCGTACTGAAAAAAGCGGAAAGATTATTTATAATTTCGGGACACCGGAGCGTCTGCGGACGCTCCGGTGTCCCATTTTCATAGGAGGAGATTTGCGAAAGCCTCCCTATAATAAAAGGTAAATTTTTGAAAAAGACGTGACGAAACGGCGCGGATGTGGTATCGTTAAGGGGTAGATTTTTGTTCGGAAAGGATTTCTTTGCTATGACCCGGATCGCTTTCTGTGATGACGATGCCGCCCTGCTGCATCAGATGCAGGATTTTCTGGAGCAGTACCGCACCCTGCGGGGGGTGCAGCTGGAGCTGTTTTCCTATACAAAGCCCATGGAGCTTCTGGCGGATATCGAGGCCGGGGTGCGCTTTGACGTACTGTTTTTAGATGTGCTCATGCCCGGCATCAACGGCATCAATGCCGCCCGGGAGATCCGCCGGTACGACACGGCGGTGCAGATCATCTTTGTAACTTCCTCGTCGGAATTTGCCGTACAGTCCTATGTGGTAGGCGCATACTACTACCAGCTCAAACCCATCTGGAAAGACAGCTTTTTCCGCCTTACCGATGCCGTGCTTGCCGAGTGCCGCAAGCGCACCCAGCACAGCCTGATCCTGCGCTGTAAAAACGGTGTGACCCGCATTACGCTGGACAGTCTGGAATACTGCGAGGTGCAGGGGCGCACGCTGGTGTTCCATCTGCTGGACGGCACCGTCATCGAGAGCAGCGGCAGCATGGACGAGCTGGCACGGCAGCTGGCAGATTACCCGGGCTTTCTGCGCCCGCACCGCTCCTATCTGGTAAACATGGAGTACATCCACAACATCACCGCCAAGAGCATCACCATGCAGAGCCTTGCCGAGGTGCCGCTGCCCCACGGGCGCTTTACCGCCGTGCGGGACCAGTATCTGGAGTACGCCTTTGCGGGAAAGAAGGTCGTCCTGTGACCGCCCCGGGGGCGCTGCCGGAGCTGCTGGACGGCGCAGCGGTGGGCATCTTCGGCATTCTGCTCAGTGCGGCGTTCTGCCCCATCCGCTGGACGGACAAAAAACGCTGGGCACTGGCGGGCTGCACCGCCGGGCTGCTGGCGCTGCAGGGCATCTTCTACTTCGGCGCCAGCCCCACGGCTGCCCAGTACCTTTACCCCCTCATCACCCACCTGCCGCTGTATTTCGTGCTGGTGCTGTTCAGTGGGCAGAAGGTCTGGTCGCTGGTGGCGGTGCTCACAGCCTACCTATGCTGTCAGGTGCGGCGCTGGGCGGCGCTGGTGGTGGTGCTGTTCTTCCCGCAGCAGGCGCTGGTGCAGCCGGTGGCAGAGCTGCTGTTCACCCTGCCGCTCCTGCTGCTGTTCATCCGGTTCCTTGCACCCTCCATGCGGCAGCTTTCCCGCTATCCGGCTTCGGTGCAGTGCCAGTTCGGCATTGTGCCGCTGGTGGGCTATCTTTTTGATTACATCACCCGGGTCTACACCAGCCTTTTGTCCGGTGCAAACCCTGCGGCGGTGGAGTTCATGTTCTTTGTGTGCTGCGCAGCATTTTTGTGCTCCATTTTGCGCGCCTCCCGGGTGGAGCGGCAGCGCATCCAGATGGAGCAGCTGCAGACCAGCCTGAATCTGCAGGTCACACAGGCCATGCGCGAGATCGAAGCGCTGCGCCTTTCCCAGCAGCGCGCCAGCACCTACCGCCACGATCTGCGCCACCACATGCAGTTTCTGGCGGGCTGCATTGAGAACGGCCGCACCGAACAGGCGCTGGGCTACATCCGCAGCGTGTGCAGCGAGATCGAGGCCGGCAAGGTGACCTCCTACTGCGAGAACGAGGCGGCAAACCTTATCTTTTCCGCCTTTGCAGAGCGCGCCGCCAAGGCCGGGGTGCAGTTCACGGTGCAGGCAGGCATCTCGCAAAAGCCGGCAGTCTCGGAGAGCGATCTGTGCGTACTGCTTTCCAACGCGCTGGAAAACGCCCTGCACGCCGCCGTGCGCTGCCGCGAAGCCGGGCAGCAGGCGTTTATCGAGACCTCCGGGCACGAAAAAGGACACAAGCTGTTTTTGCAGATCACCAACAGCTGTCTGCCGGACGTGCAGCTCCGGGAGGGCATCCCGGTCACCGACCAGCCCGGTCACGGGCTTGGGGTGCGCAGCATCTGCGCCATCTCGGAGCGGTACGGCGGTCTGACCAGCTTTGCCGCTAAGGATGGGCAGTTCACCCTGCGAATCATGCTATAAAACAGTAAGGCGGGAAGGTCCACGGACCTTCCCGCCTTACTATTATTTATAATTGCTGCTTTGCCAGCACATCAGAGGTAGGGGTCTGGAACACCGGGATGCCGGCATAGGGGTCGGCAGCGGTGTCGGCGGGCAGGCTCTTCATATACTCGTCCATGGCGACAGCCACCTTCTTGGCGACAGCCACAGCCTCCACCACGGTGCGTGCGCCCATAACGGCGTCGCCGCCGGCAAATACGCCCTCGCGGGTGGTGCGACCATCCTCGCTGACGCTCAGCAGACCCTTCTGGTTGGTCTCGATGCCGGTCGTGGTCTTGACGAGGTTGCTCTCAGAGCCCTGACTGACCGACACGATGACGCCGGTGTGGGGGTACAGAGTCTCGCTGCCCTCCACCTGCGTAAACTTGCCGTCCTCGCCCTTGACGGTGTCACGGCAGATCAGACCATCCTCCCGGATCTCCACCGGAGCCTTGCAGAAGCGGAAGCCCACGCCCTCCAGCTTGGCGTAGCTGACCTCGTACTCGGAAGCACTGATGCAGCTTTCATCCCGGCGGGCGTAGCAGGTAACATGGCGGGCACCGTTGCGGATGGCGGTGCGGGCGCAGTCCATGGCGGAGTTGCCCA
>CAVKCU010000120.1:0-5432 GCA_963654645.1 Clostridiales bacterium
TAACGGCTTGGCTCTCCCTTCGGGAGAGCTGGCGCGGGAGCGCCTGAGAGGGTTCATTCCGCGCAAAAAAGCCGCTGCACCCGGCGCGGTGCAGCGGCTTATATACATATTAAAATTCTCTCAGTTTTTCTTTGCAGCGTAGAACGCCCGCCGCGCCTTGAAGTAGCACTGAGGGCACATGCTGACGTACTGCACATCGTTTTCAAGATCGATGGCTACCTGCTCGCCCTCAAAGACGAACTGCCCGTTCACCTTGCGGCAGTTGCAGATGGCTTTGCGCCCGCAGGTGCAGATGGTTTTCATCTCCTCGATGGTGTGGGCCAGCTCCAGCAGACGGGTAGAGCCCGGGAAGCCCTTGAGGGAAAAATCTGCCCGCAGACCGTAGCAGATCACCGGGATGTTCAAATCTACCGTGATCATGAACAGCTGCTCGGCCTGTTCCGGGGTGAAGAACTGGCTTTCATCGCACAGCACACACGCCAGCGGTCCGGCAGCAGCGTTTGCCGCCTGTACAGCTGCAAATACGTCCAGCTCTGGCGGGATCAGCAGGTCTGCTTTGCGGCGCACGCCCAGACGGCTTACCAGCTCCCCGCCGCCCTTGGTATCCACCTGCGGCTTTAAAATGAGCACCTTCATGCCCTGCTCTTCGTAGTTGTGTGCCACCTGCATCAGCGCCGTGCTCTTGCCGCTGTTCATAGCACCGTAGCGGAAATACAATTTTGCCATGCCGTCACTCCTGATTGCGCAGACGGTAGCCCAAGCTCATCAGACTGTCGCCCAGGTGGACGTTTTCCACCACTACATCGGGGTAAGGCACCGACAGGTCATAGTGGGAGAAGTTCCAGAAGCCCTCGATGCCCAGATCCACCAGCCGTCCGCTGACCTGCTGTGCACCGTCGCGGGGCACGCAGAGCACCGCCACCTTGGGCTTGTTTTCCTCGCAGAACGCTTCCAGCTCGTCAATGTGCCGGATGCGGATGCCGCTGATCTCCTTGCCCACCTCGTTTTCAGCCACATCAAAGGCGGCGATCAGCTTGTAGCCGTTGGTATCGGTGGTGATAAAGCGGCTCACCGCCTTGCCCAGACGACCGCAGCCGATCAGGATGGTGGGCAGACGGTCGCCGTTGCCAAACAGCAGGCTTTCCAGAATGGAAAGCAGATTCTCCACCGAGTAGCCGATGCCCTGCCGGCCGTTCACGTCGCCGATGCAGTTGAAGTCCTGCCGCACCTGCGAGGCGGTGGTGCCCATCTGAGAGGCCAGCTCCCGGGAGGAGATGCTGGTAATGCCGTCGGCCTGCAAAGAGCGCAGATACCGGTAATATTTGGGGAGACGCTTGATCACAGGGATAGATGCTTTCTGGGGGGTGTTCATAGCAAAATTCTCCTTTCTGCCCAACGCGCTGCAGCTTCTGCCGCCATGCAAGGGGCTTCTTTGCGCGCAGAGAGATGTTCCGTTTTATCCTGTTATATTATTTAAAGTATACAGCATGAAAGACGAATGTCAAATACCTATTTATAAAAAAATAAAAAATTCACAAAGTTTTTTTGTGCACACTTCCCGCATACTTTCCCGGATGCCGGGGGATACTGACCCCACAAAGACCCCGCTACGGAAGGAGAACGCGCATGGATACGGCAAAAGACACCCCCGCAGAGCAGCACCGGATGGAAAAAGAGGACATCGAGGATCTGGGCACGGTCACCCTGAGCCGGGGCGGTCATGTCATCCACTGCCTGACCGTCATCGGTCAGATCGAAGGGCACACCGAAGCGCCGCAGGGGCAAAAGACCACCAAATACGAGCACGTCATCCCGCAGCTGGTGGCGGTGCAGGAGGACCCCCGCATCGAGGGGCTGCTGGTGCTGCTGAACACGGTGGGCGGCGATGTGGAGACCGGTCTTGCACTGGCAGAGCTGATCGCCAGCATCTCCAAGCCCAGCGCCACGCTGGTGCTGGGCGGCGGGCACTCCATCGGCATCCCGCTGGCGGTCAGCGCGCGGCGCAGCTTTATCGTACCCACCGCCACCATGACGGTGCACCCGGTGCGCCACTCCGGGCTGATCTTAGGCGTGCCGCAGACCATGCACTGCTTTGAGCAGATGCAGCAGCGCATCACCGGCTTTGTGGCTGCCCACAGCGGTATGCCGGAAAAGCGCTACACCCAGCTGATGCTCCACACCGGGGAGCTTGTCATGGACATGGGCACGGTGCTGGACGGACGCCGCGCCGTAAAGGAAAAGCTGATCGACGAGCTGGGCGGTCTTTCGGATGCGCTGGCGTGGCTGTACAGGGAGATCGAGCGGGGGTGAAGTGCATTGTGGGTTTACCCCTTCCGTCATCGCCTGCGGCGATGCCACCTTCCCCAAGGGGACGGCTTCAGTGGCGACGGGAACGTTTATCTCTACCACAAAAGGCGTCCCCTTGGGGGAGCTGGCTTTGCGAAGCAAAGACTGAGGGGGTTCGTTCCATTTTCCTCAATAAAAACAACATTATGGTTTGCCATTTTTGCCCTTGCGTGGTACAATAGTAGAATCAAATATTGTGTCTATGGGAAGTTGGGGAACAGAGTAGAATGGCAACGAAAAAACGAAAATCAACGAAACGGCGTACTGCTGCCCGCCGCAAAAAGGCAGAACAGCGGCTCCCGGCAGGGCTTGGCACCCTGTTCGGCGGCCTGCTGCTGATGGTGCTGGCCTTTGTGCAGGGCGATTCCGTATGGCGGGTGCTCCATGATGTGCTGTTCGGGCTGTTCGGCTGCGGCAGCTTTGTGCTGGGCGCAGCCGTGTGCTGTCTGGCTGTTTTGTACACCCGGGGCGAGGAGCTGCTGTCCCGCATCCTCAAGCTGGTGCTGGGACTTATATTTGTCTGCGGCACGGTCATCGTATTTTCCGATATCCAGCCGCAGGGGCTGTCTGCGCTGCAAATGCTTTCTGCCTGCTACACAAACGGCGTCAGCGCATGGCTCTCCGGCGGTGCAATGGGCTTTGTGCTGGGCGGCGTGCTGCTTTTGCTGTGCGGACGCCCGGCGGCAAACCTGATCATGATCGTGCTCTTGCTGTGCGGCAGTCTGTACATTTTTGACGTCACCCCCGCCGAAGTCTGGGTCTGGCTGTGCGCCGTCACCGGCGGCATCCACGCCCGCGGCGCCGCCTTTGCAGAGCAGAGCGCTGCCCGCCGCGCCGAGCGCGCCGCCATCCGGCAGGCAGAGCAGGAGATCGACGAGGAATACGACGAAGCCGAGGACGAGCCGCTGGATGAAGAGGACGAGCCCGCCGGGCTGCATCTGGGTGTGCCGGACTGGATGTCCGGCGTGCTGCGCTGGGGACACAAGGTAACGCAGGAAATGGAAGCAGATGCTGCCGAAACTGAATCTGCGCCCGCCGCCCCTGCCCAGCCGGAGCCTGCTGCGCCGCCCATCACCCCGGTGCGGGTCAGCGTTGCCCATCCTCGCGCCGCCTTTGACGTAGACCTTGGTCCCGACCACACCGCCCTCTCCGAGGGCGGCAGTGAGCCCATTGAGCCGCTGATCGTCGGACCGGGCGGCACCTTCGGGCAGGACCCGCTGCGCCCTGCGCCCAAGCCCACGCCGCCGCCCATCGTGGCAGACCCGGTGGTCACCGCTGCGGCAGATTTCTTTGCCAAGGACGTCCCACAGCCGGAAGAGCCTGCCCCTGTTTTTGATGCTCCCATTGTCCAGCCGGCAGCGCCGGTGGTGCAGCCGCAGATGCCCGCGCAGCCGGAGGCTGCACCCATCCAGCCCGCTATGCCCCGGGTAAGCGCCGAGAACGCCGTTGCGTTCCGCTCTGCACCGGACGAGGACGGCTGGATCAGCATCACAGCCGAGCCGGTGGAGGAAAAGGACATCAACTCGCTGGTGGCAGCCGCCATGGAAAAGCCCGCTGTCTCCGAGCAGGCAGCCGCCACCGCCCCCGCTGAGGAAGCCGAGCCTGTGGACAGCTACGAATACCAGTACCCGCCCATCGAGCTGTTTGAAAAATCGCAGGAGGAAAGTGACCCCGGCGCACAGGAGGAGCTGAAAGCCAACGCCCAGAAGCTGGTGGACACGCTGGAAAGCTTCGGCGTGCGCACCCGGGTGCTGGATATCTCCCGCGGTCCCTCTGTTACCCGGTACGAGCTGCAGCCCATGGCGGGCGTGAAGATCAGCCGCATCACCTCGCTGGCAGACGATATCGCCCTGAACCTCGCAGTGGCTGACGTGCGTATGGAAGCCCCCATTCCCGGCAAGCCCGCTGTGGGCATCGAGGTGCCCAACCACAAAAAGACCCCTGTGTACATCCGCAGCATCTTTGAGAGCCAGAGTTTTCTGCGCATGACCTCGCCGCTGGGCATCGCCCTTGGCAAGGACATTGCCGGTGTGGCGCAGGTGACCGACCTGTGCAAGATGCCCCACCTGCTCATCGCGGGCAGCACCGGCAGCGGTAAATCCGTGTGCGTGAACAGCATCATCATGAGCCTGCTGTTCCGCTCCAGCCCGGAGGACGTGAAGCTGCTGCTCATCGACCCCAAGGTGGTGGAACTTGCCGAGTATAACGGCATCCCCCACCTGCTGATGCCGGTGGTCACCGAGCCCCGCAAGGCTGCCGGTGCACTGGGCAGCGCGGTGCAGGAGATGGAGCGCCGCTACCGCCTGTTTGCGGAGAACAATGTGCGCGACATCAAATCCTTCAACAAGCTGGCTGCCGAGCAGCCGGAGCTGGAAAAGATGCCCTACATCGCCATTATCATCGACGAGCTGGCTGATCTGATGATGGTGGTGGGCAAGGACGTGGAGGACTCCATCTGCCGCATTGCCCAGAAAGCCCGCGCGGCCGGGATGCACCTCATCGTGGCTACCCAGCGCCCCAGCGTGGACGTCATCACCGGCCTGATCAAGGCCAACATCCCCAGCCGCATCGCCTTTGCGGTGTCCAGTCAGGTGGACAGCCGCACCATTCTGGACGGTGCCGGTGCAGAAAAGCTGCTGGGTCAGGGCGATATGCTCTTTATGCCCGTGGGCGCACCCAAGCCCACCCGTATCCAGGGCACCTTTGTGCGGGATGAAGAGATCAGCCGGGTGCTGGACTTCATCAAGTCCAGCGCCACCGTGCAGTACGATGAGGCCATGATCGAAGCCATGGAAAAGCACGCCATTCAGGACGGCAAAAAGGGCGGCGGCGGTGCCGACGCCGAAGAGGATGCAGGCTCCGACCCCATGTTCAAGCAGGCCGTGGATGTGGTCATCGATGCCGGTCAGGCCTCCACCAGCCTGCTGCAGCGCCGCTGCAAGCTGGGCTACGCCCGCGCCGCCCGCATCATGGACGAGATGGAGCAAAAGAGCATCATCGGCCCCTACGAGGGCGCCAAGCCCCGCGCCGTGCTCATCAGCCGCCAGCAGTGGCTGGAAATGCAGATGAACCAACCGGAGGAATAA
>CAVKCU010000121.1:0-5421 GCA_963654645.1 Clostridiales bacterium
CCTGCTGCTGGCGCTGCGGATAAATGCGGAAGCCGCCCGTTGCAAACCAGAGGTTGCCGTCGTAGTCAAAGACCACGGACAGAAGATTCTGCGTCAGCTCTTTTCCAAGCGCAGCCTCGGCGGCTGCCTTGATATCAATGTCCAGCACCTTTTCAAACTCCGGCAGCACATTGCCGTTTTCGTCCGTTGCACGGAGCATCAGCACATGGTTGTTGCTCGTGGGGCAGACGATACGGTTGGACTCATCCATAAAGGTATAGGAGCTCTGGATGACGTAACCGCCGCCGTCATGCTGCTTCGGGGAGAAATAGCCAAGCGTCTTTGTTTCTTCGGCATTCAGGTCGCGGATAGCAATGCCGCCCAGCAGCGGCACAACAGCATGACCGTAGCTGTCAAAGTAGATGGCGGGAGAAGCGTTTGCATTTGTTGTCTCGTAGGAAACGTTGATCTCGGGATAAATAGCAAGCGGCAGGATCTCATCCGTTGAGTCGGTGTTGTAGCCGTCGTGATGAATGTTTGCATCGCTCTTTGCCATGTAGGGGTTTTCCTCCACCCGCTTGGGGCTCAAAGCCTTTACCGGCAGCGGCGCAGAGGTCGGCTCCTCAGCGGCGGGCTGCACCGCTGCGGACGGTGCAGCGGGCTGCGAGGCGGCGCCGCTGTCTGCGGGCGTCTGCGTTCCGCCGCAGGCGGTCATAGACAGACACAATGCTGCGGTCAGCGACAAGCTTAACGCAGAATGGATGATCTTTCTCTTTTTCATAAACCGTTCTCCTTGTTGTGTTCGTTGCGGTCAGCCCGGCGCTGCTCTGCCCGATTTTTCTCCATCCAGCCAGCTGCAAAAGCCCTGTCGCAAAGCGGCTTCGGTCACCGGCTCCAGCAGAAAGTAGTCTGCACGCAGCCGGAAGGCATGAAGCGAAAAATCCAGATCGCTGCACCAGATAACGCGTGTTTGGGGGCAAAGCGTGCGCAGATGCTCTACTGCATTCAAGCCGTTGACGCCCGGCAGGGCGATCACAGCGTTTGTCAGCGGCTCGCTGCGTGCAGCCTCAAAAAAGCTTTCCTGATCGTGGTAACATTCCATTTTGGGAAACAAACAATGCTCGGCGCAGAACTGCAAGATCTGCTCTGCCAAAAAAGCTTCCTGCGCCCTGCTGTTTGTCAGCACGGCGATTCGGTACACAGCGTTCCTCCTTTCTTCTGCCATCGTTCGCGGTTTCTGTCTCCAGTATACGGGCAGGCGCAGTGTTTGCAAGGTATTTGGCACGAAAGTCCCTTTTCTGTCACGAAATCCCGTTTTCTGCTGCGACAGAACCGGACAACTGTGCTATAATCAGGTTGGAAGATTTTATGAAGGAGGTTGGAGGCTGTTTCTAAAAACGGCTTCCCTGATACAGCATGAGATTTGCGATCGTCGATGACCTTGAACCCGAGCGCACGCTGCTGAAGGAGCGCTTAGCGCGGCTGCTGCACCAGCGCGGCACAGAGGCAGAGCTCTTGGAATTTGACAGCGGCGAGGCCTTTCTGGCGGCAGAAAAAGAGCAGCGCTTTACCGCTGCATTTCTGGATATTTACATGGAGGGCTTAAGCGGCATGGACGCGGCAAGGGAGCTGCGGAAAACAGATGCCGACTGCCTTCTGGTTTTTACTACCACCTCGACAGACCATGCGCTCGAAGGGTTTCAGGTGCGGGCATTCCATTATCTGGTCAAGCCCTTTTCCGAAGCCGAGCTTTCCGGTCTGCTGGATGAAATGCTTTTAAAGCTCCCGCGCCCGGAGCCGGTTCTGACGGTGAAGGTGGACGGCAGCGACATCCATTTGCGCTATCGGGATATCATTTCTGCCGAACACTTTGCCCACATGATCAACATCCGCACCACTGCCGGCAAAACGCTTGTCACGCGCCAAAGTTTTAAAGCATTCACAGAGCCGCTCAAAAAGGATCCGCGCTTCTTTATCTGCGGACGCGGCACGATCATCAACATGGAGAACGCTGCCGATTTTCAGGACGCCGCCTTTTGCATGGCGGATGGCAGCCGTATCTATGTCAGTCAGGAGCTTTTAAAAGCTGCCCGGCAGGCGTTTATGGAGTTTCTGCTGCAAAGGGGGCGTGTGGGTTGAAGGACGTACTGCGCCCGGTTCTGGAACTTACCGTTGTGTTTCCCGGCCTGCTGCTTGCGTATTTTCCGGTTCGTTCCTATTTGAAGCATTCCCCCGTAAAGCTTGCCGCATGGGCGGTGCCGCTACTGCTCGGGCTTTGCATTGGCGGCGGGCTGCTTTGCTATCATTTCAGTCTCTCCACTGCGTTCCCCCTGCTGCTCATTACGCTTGCGGCTATTTTTCTGTATCTCAAAACACTGCGGATCTCCCTCTGGAAGTCCGGGACCATCGCGCTGGCGGTCTGCGCAGTGTTTGCGTGCCTGAACAGCTTATCCCGCGCCGTCGGCACGGCGATCACGATCCGGCTGCAGCTGCCGCCGGACAAGCCGTGGTTTTGTTTTTCTGCCTGCATTTTTTATAATATGGTCTGCTGGCTGACCGCTGCTGCAGCGTACTATCCCGCCACCCACGCAGTGCGCACGATGGTAGAGGATGAAAATTTTGCGCAGACGTGGTACGTGTTCTGGGTACTGCCGCTGGTATTCATTCTGCTGAATCTTTTCATGGTCCCGCGCTACCAGATAACGCTCCGGACAGGGCGGATATTGCAGGTCTACATTGTTATGAGCATCGCGCTTTTGTTCCTGCTGTTCCTGTTCAACGCGATCTTTCTGCTGATGGCAAACAGCCTTAACCGGAATGCGAGGCTGCAGCAGGAAAACCAGTTTCTTTCCATGCAGCAGCAGCGCTATGAAAACCTGAAGTCCGCCATTGAAGAAGCCCGGCAGGCGCGGCACGATATGCGCCACCATCTGAATCAGATCTCCGCACTGGCAGAAACAGGCGATCTGGACGGTTTGAAAGCCTACCTTGCAAAAACCGTCTCCCGGATCCCGGATCTGGATATGAATTTCTGCGAAAACCGTGCGGCAGACAGTGTGGTCGGCTATTACTGCGCCCTTGCAAAGCGCGAGGGTATTCCCTTTTGTGCCAAGCTTGACTTACCGCAGGCGCTTCCCGTGGACGAGATCGATACATGTCTGGTGCTGTCCAACCTTCTGGAAAATGCATTTGAAGCCAGCCTGCGCACCGCACCTGCCCGGCGGCAGATCAGGCTCACCGCGTATGTCCATGCCGAGCGGCTTCTTCTGGTCGAAGTCGAAAACGCCTTTGACGGTGAAGTCAACGAAAAAAGCGGGATTTTCCGCTCCTCCAAGCGAAGGGAAAACGGGATCGGCATCCAGTCTGTCCAGCATATTGCAGAAAAGACCGGCGGTGCGAGTACGTTTACCCATCAGGACGGCGTTTTCTCCGCCAAAGTCATGCTCTGCGGATAATGGAGCTCCCATTGTGCAGGAGCAGGCGTCCGGTCCGATGCAAAGCAATTTTTCATCAAAAAACCGCGAGGATGCGTTTATAAAAAACGTTTCCTCGCGGTTTGATCTTTTACAGGTTTATTTTACAGCATTGTGCATTTTTGCACAGGCATAAAAGTTTAAACAGCGTATCCCTTAGCCTTAATGACCTCCACGACCTGAGAGACGTACTTCTGGCAGGTGTCGTGGTCAGGAGCTTCCACCATCACGCGGACAAGAGGCTCGGTGCCGGACTCGCGCACCAGAATACGACCGGTATCGCCCAGTGCTTCTGCCACAGCCTTGACTGCCTCCTGCACCGCCGGGTCGTTCTGCGCAGCCTTCTTGTCAGTGACACGGACGTTCTCCAGCACCTGCGGGTAGATCTTCAAAGGCTCAGCCAGCTTGCTCATGGGCAGTTTCTTTGCCAGCATGACTTCCATCATCTTCAGGCTGGTCAGAATGCCGTCACCGGTGCTTGCGTACTTAGAGAAGATGATGTGTCCGCTCTGCTCACCGCCAATACGGCAGCCGTTCTTAGCCATATACTCATAGACGTACTTGTCGCCCACAGCGGTCTTGGCGTAGCCGATGCCCTGCTCATCGAAAGCCTTGTACAGACCGAAGTTGGACATGACCGTGGTGACCACGGTATTGTTCATCAGCTCGCCGTGTTCCTTCATGTAGCAGCCGTAGATGTACAGGATGTGGTCGCCGGTAACGACATTGCCCTTCTCGTCCACGCACAGGCAGCGGTCAGCATCGCCATCGAAAGCAAACCCGACATCCAGACCGTTCTCCACCACAAACTTCTGCAGACCCTCGATATGGGTAGAGCCGGCGTTGTTATTGATGTTCAGACCGTTGGGCTTATTGTTGATGACGTAGGTATCTGCGCCCAGAGCATCGAAAACGCTCTTAGCAATATTCCAGCTTGCACCGTTGGCGCAGTCCAGACCGACCTTCACGCCCTTGAAGGAGTAGATACCCAGAGAGATCAGATAGCCCATATAGCGGTTACGGCCTGCCACATAGTCCACAGTGCAGCCGATGTGCTCGCGGTGTGCGAAGGGCAGCTCCGGCCAGTCCTTATCAAAGACGTGAAGCTTGCCGTCGATGTAGTCCTCCACCAGCAGCAAAGTCTCCTCCGGCATCTTCTCGCCGTAGCAATCGATCAGCTTGATGCCGTTATCGTAATAGGGGTTGTGGCTGGCAGAGATCATAATGCCGCAATCAAAATCATCCACACGGGCAATGTAGGCCACAGACGGCGTGGTAGTGACATGCAGCAGGTAGGCGTCTGCACCGGAGGCGGTCAAACCAGCACAAAGGCTGTACTCGAACATATAAGAACTGCGGCGAGTATCCTTGCCAATGACGATGCGGGCAGGCTCGTTGTTGCCGTTGCGCTCGCGGAGCATATTGTAATACCAGCCCAGAAAACGACCGACCTTGTAGGCATGGTCAGCGGTCAGATCAATACCAGCTTCACCACGGAAGCCGTCAGTCCCAAAATACTTTCCCATTCTTGATTACCTCGTTCCCAAAAGCGAACTTTTTATAGTGTATATGCTTTTCCCCGTTGCCTGATGCCCCTGCAAAGAGTATTATCATCCGCATAGTGCATCGACTCCGGGACACTGTAAGTCCAGTATAGCACAATTCTTGAATCAAATCACCCTTTATTTCGTTTTTCTTCCTGCAGGCAGATAAAAACACCCTTCCTCTCACGGAATCCCGCAAAAGGAAGGGTGTTGAGTTCAATATCCTGTTGCCGTGCCGATTACAGCATGTTCATACCTGCAAAGCCGGTATCAGCCGTTATTCGGCACAGCACCTCAAGCACTTTTGAGCGTAGAGCTGTGATTAGCAGTTCTCAGCGAAGTACTTAATGGTACGAACCATCTGAGAGGTGTAGGAGTTCTCGTTGTCGTACCAAGACACGACCTGAACCTGATAGGTGTCGTCG
>CAVKCU010000122.1:0-5399 GCA_963654645.1 Clostridiales bacterium
GCAGCGCCGGAGTGCGGGCGGGTGCTGCGGGTCAAGGGCTTTGCGCCCGCCCCGGCGGGCGGCTGGCTGGAGCTAAACGCCACCGCCGCCGGCTGCACCCTTGCCCCCATCCCGCAGGGGCAGGAGGTGGTCATCGTCATCGGTGAAGCGCTGGACAAAGCCGCCATTGAAGCAAGATTGAAGGGGTGAAAGGCAGTTTTCCCCCATAACAAAACACATTGTGGAAAAACAGGAGGGACCATCATGCAGGAAGTACGCGCAGCTGTTATCGGCACCGGGGTCATGGGGCGCAAGTATGCCCAGATGATCGCAGAAGGAAAGGCGGGCGCGCTGCGCCTGACCGCCGTGGTCTGCCGCAGCGCCGGGGCGCAGCAGTGGGCAAAAGATACCCTGCCGGATACGGTGCGGGTGTGCCCCAGCGCCGAGGCACTGTACGCCTACGCAGAGGAGTTTGACGCCGTGCTGGTGGTAACCCCGCACAAGACCCATCCGGCGCTGGTGATGCAGGCTTTTGCCCACGGCAAGCACGTTCTGTGCGACAAGCCCAGCGCCAACTCGTTGGCACCGGCGCTGGAAATGAACCGCGCCGCCGAAGAAAGCGGCCTTGTTTTTGCCATGATGTTCCACCAGCGCCGCTACAAAAAGTATATGCGGCTCAAAAAATTACTGGATGATGGGGCGCTGGGCGAGATCAAGCGGGTGCAGCTGGAAAACAGCCGTTACTTCCGCACATGGATGTACCACCGCTCCGGCAGCTGGCGTTCCAGCTGGTCGGGGGAGGGCGGCGGCGCACTGCTCAATCAGGGACAGCACATTCTGGATATCTGGCAGTGGCTGTTCGGGATGCCAACCAGTATTTATGCCGTGATACCATACGGTAAGTATAACGATTTTATGGTGGATGACGAGGCTACCCTGCTGATGGAGTACCCGCAGCAGTGCACGGCTGCCTTTATTCTTTCCACCGGCGAGGGCAGCTACACCGAGCGGTTGGAGATCGTGGGCACCAAGGGCACTGCCCTGCTGGATAAGGATACCCTCACTCTGCACACCTACGGGCAGGACACCGAGACCTACCGCCGCACCGCCGACTGCACCGAGCGCCAGCAGCTTACCGAGACTACCGTCACCGAGCAGTTTGCACCGCAGGCAGAGCCTTACCCGGAGATGCTGGCAAACTTTGCGGATGCCATTTTGCACGGCACGCCCCTGACCGCCCCCGGCGTGGAGGGCGTGCGGGCGCTGGAACTGACCGACGCGGCTTACCTGTCCGCGTGGCTGGGGGAAAAGATCACCCTGCCGCTGGACGCGGAACGGTTTGAACAGGAGCTGCAAAAGCATATTCAGGAGGAACAGGCAAATGGCTAAGCTGCGGTTTATTGTGGTAGGCTCCGGCTGGCGGTCGCTGTTTTACTGGCGCATTGCGCAGGCACTGCCGGAGCGGTTCGAGCTGTGCGCCATGCTTTGCCGCACCGAGGAAAAGGCCGAAAAAATGCACCGGGAGTACGGCGTGCCGGTAAGCACCTCGGTGGAGCAGTGCGCTGCCCTGCACCCGGACCTTGTGGTGGTGGCGGTGAACAAAGCGTCCATCGCCGCCGTCAGCACCGAATGGCTTGCCCGGGGCTTTGCCGTGCTGAGCGAGACCCCGGCGGCGCTGGACGAAGACGCGCTGCGCGCCCTCTGGCAGCTGCACCGCCAGGGCGCAAAGCTGCAGGTGGCGGAGCAGTACTGGCTGTATCCCACGCTGGCAAAACGGCTGGCGGCGGTGCACAGCGGCGCACTGGGCACGCCGCAGTTTGCCCGGCTGTCGGTGGCGCACGGCTACCACGCGGTTAGTCTGGCAAGACAGTTCCTGAATGCCGGGCAGCAGCCGGTGCGGGTGACCGGCCGCAGCTGGACGGAAAAGATCATTGAAACAGATTCCCGCTGGGGCGCGGTGCATAACGGTGCTCTGGTGGAAAAGACCTTGCAGCAGCACACGCTGGAATTTGCGGGCGGCGGCACGGCGTTTCTGGATTTTAACGGCGTGCAGTACCACTCCTATCTGCGCAGCACCCACACCAGTGTGCAAGGGGAGCGGGGCGAAGTGTTCGACGACACCCTGCGCTGTCTGGATGCCGCCGGAGAGCCGGTGTGCCGTCAACTGACCACGCTGCCCGACCCGCTGGCAGCTGCCGCCGCGCAGGCAGGGCTCAACGAGGACGAGACCGCCATCGCCTGTTTTCTGGACAGGATGCAGGGCTATCTTGCCGGCGGGGCAGAGGTGTATCCGCTGGCAGACGCTTTGCAGGACGCCTATCTTGCTTTGCTGATGGAGCGTGCCCTTGCCGCCCCCGGCCAGCCGGTGGAAAGCACCCCGCAGCCGTGGAATACGGCAGAAGAATAACAAAAACGGCTGCTGCACGGGAGAGTGCAGCAGCCGTTTTATCTTATGTGAGTTAAACCTTGAACAGCGGAGTGCCGGGTGCAACATCGCCCTCAGCCAGCATCTTCACATCGTCCGCGCCATCGGTCACAATGATGGCGGTTGCGGTGGGATGACCGGCTGCGCGGATGGCATCCAGATCGATCTTCAGCAGCGGAGTGCCGGCGGTGATCTTCTGACCTTCCTTGACCAGCGCGGTAAAGCCCTGACCGTTCATGTCTACGGTATCCATGCCAACGTGGATCAGCAGCTCGGTTCCCTCGCTGCTGGTCACACCCACAGCGTGCAGGGTGGTGGCGATCTGGCTTACAGTGCCGTCAAAGGGGGCGTACACGGTATCACCGGTGGGCTCAATGCCGCAGCCGGGGCCCAGAATGCCCTGTGCAAAGGTCTCGTCAGGGATGTCAGCCTGCGCCAGCACCTTGCCCTGCAGCGGCGTCAGGATCGTCTTGCTCTGGTTGGTGAATTTGCTGGTGTTTTCGTCCTTGGCCTTGCCGCCGAACAGTTTGTCAAAAAAGCCCATGGTGAATATCCTTCCTTCTTAATCAATGTTCAAAAGCGGCAAGGGAACTATCGGATCTCTGCCTGCCGCTCCCGAAAACTATACCTATATATAAAAGATACCATATCGTCCTGCAAAAAGCAAGAAGCAACCTTACATAAAGCAGTGCGTCACATCAGCGCAAGCAGTGCTTCCACCTCGTCCATGCGGGTGGCCCAGCTGGTGGCAATGCGCACCACGGTGTGATCGTCGTCGAACTTCTCCCAGAAGCCGAACTTTGCCTTGCCCTTCAGCGCAGCCAGCTGGGCGTTTTCCAGCACAAGGAAGATCTGGTTGGTGGGGGAGTCCATAAAGAAGCGGTAGCCCTTTTCCGCAAAGCCTGCCTTCAGGCGGTTAGCCGTGGCAATGGCGTTTTTGCTGATAGAGTAATACAGATCATCGGTGAACAGCACATCGAACTGGATGCCCAGCAGCCGGCCCTTTGCCAGCAGTGCGCCCTGCTGTTTGACCATGGTCATAAAGTGTGCCGGTGCACCGTGGGGGAACACCACAGCTTCGCCGCACAGCGCACCCACCTTGGTGCCGCCAATGTAGAACACATCGGTCAGCCGGGCAAGGTCGGTCAGCGTTACGTCCGTGCCCTCGGCAGCCAGACCGTAGCCCAGCCGTGCACCGTCCAGGAACAGCGGCAGCTTATACTCCTGACAGACAGCGTGCAGGGCTTCCAGCTCCGCCTTGGTGTACAGGGTGCCGTACTCGGTGGGGTGGGAGATGTACACCATGCCGGGGAACACCATGTGGTCGTGGTTGTCGTCGGCGTAGAAGGTGGCAACCAGCTCCCGCAGCTCGGCAGCGTCCAGCTTGCCGCTGTGCTGGGGCAGGGTGATGACCTTGTGACCGGTGTACTCAATGGCACCGGCTTCGTGACCGGCTACATGACCGGTGGCAGCAGCCACCACGCCCTGCCACCGCTGCAGCATGGATGCAATGACGATGGCGTTGCTCTGGGTACCGCCGGAGATGAACTGCACATCGGCTTCCGGGCAGGCGCAGGCGGCGCGGATCTTCTCCCGGGCGCTGGCGCAGTAGGGGTCGGTGCCGTAGCCGGAGACCTTTTCAAAGTTGGTCTCGGTCAGCTTTTGCAAAATGGCGGGGTGTGCACCCTCGCAGTAGTCGTTTTCAAAATACAGCATGGCAAAACGCTCCTCTATGTTATTTTCAACAAAGCAGTAGCTCTATTTTACATCGCAGCAAAAACTCTGTCAAATCCAAAACGGCGCGCAGCCGGAAAAGCCGCTGAAACGTTTGCACAGCCTGCAACGCAGCTGCTCTGCCGGCTTAAGAATGCAGTCAGAACAAAAATTTGCGAAAGTATGATCCTTTCCATAAAGACAAAAAGTTTTTCAAAAAAGTGCTTGACAATTTTGCTGCATCTGGTATAATAACTATCGTTCCCGGCGCCACGGCGCAGGAACACAACAGAATATGCGGATATGGCGGAATTGGCAGACGCGTTAGATTCAGGTTCTAATCGGGGCAACTCGGTGGAGGTTCAAGTCCTCTTATCCGCACCAAACAATGAAAATCCGAACCTTTTCTCGATAGGAGAAGGGTTCGGATTTTTTGTTTTCTTCGGAAAGCAGAACGAATCCCTTGCTTCCATTGAAAAACGTCCTAGACCTTATCATAAGAAAGCACGACAGACCACTGTAAAGGTGCCGTAAGGCAGAAGGGACACAAACATGAAGTACGATGAAAGAGTCTGTAAGTTTAACATGGACACCGGGTGCGTGGAACTGCTGCTCCGGGATGGCAGAAAGGTTTCTATCGACTGTATCGGGGTCGAGGATGCACTGGATGTGACCATGGCACAGAGATCGGAGTTGGATTATCTCATCTACAATGACCCGCTGGGCTATGCGGATTTGATTCTGAATGGCGATCCGAAGGAATATTTGAAAAATGTGGCTGGGAGCCATGGGCTAGAGGATTAGAAAAATATCATCTGCTCTTTGCGGCAGACGGTAGATATGAAAAATTGCATGAGTTGAGTTTGGGCGATGTGCTTTATAGCGAAGCACATCGCCTTTAGTTTTTCTTTCGGGTGGCAATGTCCTGAAAACAGAAATAGTCCGGCTGATGCCGGGACTGGGTGTACTCGAACAGCATCCCGTCCGAGTTGAAGGTCTGGTTTACCACCACCGCCACGCAATCGTAGCCGTCCATATCCAGCAGCTTTTCGTCACGGGCAGTTGCGTGTTCCACCGTGATGCGCCGTTTGCTGGTGATGATCTGCATTCCAAGCACGTTTTCAATAAAATCATAGATGGAATGGGATGCGATTTCCTCTGTCAGTCCGGGTACAAATTCCTTTAAAAAGTAGTTGATGTCCAGAATCAGTGCTTTTCCGTCCAGATAACGCACACGCTGTACCGCCCACAATTCATCGCCCTCAGAAAATCCGCTTTCCGC
>CAVKCU010000123.1:0-5379 GCA_963654645.1 Clostridiales bacterium
CAGTTTGCTGCCGACGATAAGAAGAAGCGTGAAGAGGTCGATATCCGCAACGGTGCCGACCAGATGGTGTTCCAGACCGAGAAGATGCTGAAGGAGAACGGCGACAAGCTGCCCGCCGACGTCAAGACCGAGGCCGAGAGCAAGCTGGCCGACCTGAAGACCGCTGTTCAGTCCGGCAACGTGGACGACATCAAGGCAAAGCAGGAAGCCCTGAGCCAGGTGTTCGAGAAGATGTATCAGGCAGCCGCTGCCGCACAGCAGGCCGCCGGTGCACAGCCCGGTGCTGACGCAGGCGCAGCTGATACCAAGCCCAACGATGACGGCGTTGTGGATGCCGACTTCAAGGAAGTCTAAGTCTGACACAAAGCGCTGTGTCCGGCCAAACCGGCGGGCACACGCGCAATAGAGCAAAAGCCGCTCCGGTTTAGGCCGGAGCGGCTCTTGCTGGTTTATAGAGTGAGGAACCGACCGGGGCGTTACCCGGGGAGGGCGTTCCCGGAGAGGTGAGTGGATATGGCACAGGAAAAGCGTGATTATTACGAAGTGCTGGGGGTATCCAAGGGCGCAAGCGATGCCGAGATCAAAAAGGCATACCGCAAGCTTGCCATGAAGTACCACCCGGACTATAACCCCGGCGATAAGGACGCCGAGGCAAAGTTCAAGGAGATCAACGAGGCAAACGAGGTGCTTTCGGACCCGAAGAAGCGCCAGCTGTACGACCAGTACGGCTTTGCCGGTGTTGACCCCACCTACGCAGCACAGAACGGCGGCGGCCCCGGCGGCTTTGGCGGTTTTGGCGGCGATGGTGTGGATCTGGGCGACATCTTCGGCGATATCTTCGGCGGCTTTGGCGGCTTTGGCGGCTCGTCCCGTCAGGCAAACAACCCCAACGCCCCCCGCAAGGGGCAGGACATCCGGGTGCGCATCACCCTGAGCTTTGACGAGGCGGTGCACGGCTGCAAGAAGAACATTACCATCACCCGTCAGCAGGAGTGCACCGAGTGCCACGGCTCCGGCTGTGCCGCCGGCACCAGCCCCGAGACCTGCCCGGACTGCGGCGGACGCGGTTTTGTCATCCGCCAGCAGCGCACCCCCTTTGGCGTGATGCAGACCCAGCAGCCCTGCTCCCGCTGCGGCGGCAAGGGCAAGCTGGTAAAGAACCCCTGCAAGGTCTGCCACGGCAGCGGCAAGGTGGCCACCAAAAAGACGCTGGAGGTGTCCATCCCCATGGGCATCGACGACGACCAGAGCTTTGCACTGCGCGGCATGGGCGATGCCGGTGCCAACGGTGGTCCTGCCGGTGATGTGATCGTCATGGTCACGGTGCGCCCCAGCGAGGTGTTCCAGCGCGACGGCTACGATGTGTGGGTCACCGTGCCCATCACCTACAGTCAGGCTGTGCTGGGCGACAGCATCACCGTGCCCTCCATTGACGGCAAGGTGGAGTACACCGTGCCCGAGGGCACCCAGAGCGGCACCACCTTCCGCCTGCGCGGCAAGGGCATCCAGTACCTGAACGGTCGCGGTCGCGGCGATATGTACGTCAAGTGCGAGGTGGAGATCCCCAAAAAGCTGAACAAGGCGCAGCGCGATGCCCTGAAGAAATTTGAGGGCACTTTGAAAGAAGAGAACTACGAAAAGCGTAAGGGCTTCTTCAAAAAGCTGAAGGATATGTTCAACGCATAAAAACCAAACGGCGGCGCGTTCCATTGGAGCGTGCCGCCGTTTTTTGCGTGCGAGAAAGGCTGATTCGTCTCACACATTTGCGCTTTCGTCTAAAATGCACCCTATTTTAGACGAAAGCTGGGATACATGAGACGAAAAACTGAACAAAAATTATGCTGCAAATTTTACGTTGAATTTTACAACAGAGTGCGTTATACTAAAACTGAAAGGAGTGGATACTATGCCGAACATTAAACCGATTTCTGATTTGCGAAATTATAACGAGGTATTGCGGGATGTGGAAGAAGGCTCGCCGGTCTTTCTGACCAAGAATGGTCGCGGAAAGTATGCCATTGTGGAGCTGCGCGACTACGAGAAAGCACAGGCAACGATCCGTCTGATGAGTGAGATCGCAAAAGGCCGCCGCTCCGGGGAAGAAAAGGGCTGTCTGACCAATGAAGAAATGAGGGCACATTTCCGTGCAAGAGCAAATGAAAAATAAGATCTTATACACAGACGAGGCGCGCTGTGATTTGGATTCAATTTGGGATTATATTGCACTTGATCTGCAAAATCAGCAGGCGGCAGAAAGACTTGTCAATAAAATCATGGACAGAGTGGATCAGCTGGAAGATTTTGCGGAGAGCGGAATGCTGCTTTCAGCGATATCGGAAGTAATAGGAGAAGAAAGGTTCCTTGTATGCGAGAACTATATGATCTTTTACCATACCGGAAAATCTGTAGTTACGGTTGACCGTGTGCTCTATGGTCGCAGGGACTATCTAAGCGTACTGTTTGACAGAACAAGGGAAGAATCTTTGGAAGAGGATCATTTGCCGGAAGAATGAGCATAAAAACAGCGGAGGCGCTGTCCTTTCGGGCAGCGCCTCCGCTTGCTTTGTTCTTTGGTCTACTCCGGGAAATCAGGTGCCGAAGACGATGAGAGCATTCGGGACCAGCCACACAACACTTGCGCAGGAGCCGACAACGCTGACAGCACAAGCAACGTCATACAGCATGTTGGCGGTGCTCTTCTCCATGTCCTTGCTCAGGGCGTCCAGACCGGTCTCAGTCCAGGTGTTCGGATTCTTCTTGCGGTAGTCGCGGACAGCAGTAATGCCCTTGAACCAGCCGTAGAAGGGGATGAACCATGCGCAGGCTGCCTGAACCATGGTGGCGCCGCCTTCGGTGTAGGTCATTTCCTCAGTGGACAGTACATTGTAGTACGCGGGCATCATCATTTTTTCCATAATAACACTCCTTTTGAAACAAAGCTATCCAAAACGGTGCACCCAAAAACGCACCGTTTTATCTGATTAAAAAGGTTCAGCGCACGATCAGCAGAACGGCGCTCAGGGGAGCCAGTGCCACTACCATGGTGGTGGAAACGGCATCCCGCACAAAATTGCTGGCAGATTTGCCCATGTCGGACACGATGGCATCGGTGGCGCGGCCCAGCACGGTAAAGAAGTTGCCGTCCTTGTTGCCGTCCTGCTTCAGCCAGGTGCGTGCCTGCTTGATGCCCCAGATGTAGCTGGAGGCCAGCACCACAGCACCTACGACCGTTGCGGCAGCGGTGGCAATGCCGGCAGCATCATCCACAGCGCCGCCGCCGGTGGTATAGGTCATTTCTTCGTTGGAAAGCACCGCATATTCTGCGGGATAATTCATCTTTTTCATCTTCAATACTCCTTTTTCAAAGGGAAATGCCGCATTGCATCCCGATCCCCCGGCGTCTATACCCAAGTGCCGATAGAGCATTGTTCTCTATATGGTCATTCTACAACAGCAGTCGGATTTTATCAAGGGGTTTTGGCACATCTGTGCAAAAACTGGCGGGACGCATGAAAATATCTCAATAAATTTGTGAAAATAGACTGCAATAATCTGGGCTTTTTGCTGTTTACCCCATCACCCCGGCGCGGTAGAGGTAGGGGTCGCTCTTGAAGCTGTCAAAGCTGTACAGCACAAGGATCTGGTCGTAGCCGTTGTCGGCGATCAGCTGATCCAAGCCGTAGTTGTAGTTGCGGAAATCCACCACGTCAATGTCGGCGTAGTTGGCGGTCAGGTAGGGCACAAAGCAGTTGGCGTAGCTGTCCTTGATGACAAGGATGCGCCCGCTGCCCTCGCCCTGCACCCGGCTCAGACCGTTGTTGCCGTGCAGGAACATGGCGTATTTGTCGTAGACGGAAAGCTTGTCCGTGTCGTACAGGCCGGTGGTCTGCCCCTCAGCGGGCTGACCCGCCGCCGTCACGTTCCATACCGTCAGGGTGTTGGCAAGGTCGTAGTAGGTGATCACGTCCGGCACGGCGTTCCATGTGCGCGCCTTGGCGTAATGGGTGCCGTAAAAGTTATCGGCGGTCAGGGCGGTGTGGGCGGCGGTGTCAAAGGGGGTAAGGCCAAGGGCATCGCACAGCTGGCTGTAGGCGTAGTAGGCACCAAGGCTCGTCCAGTGGTGGTCGGTGCGGTAGTAGATATACTCGCTCTTGTGGGCGGCAAGGGTCTGGCGCACGTCCACAAAGCTGCCGCCCGCAGCCTGCACCGCAGCGGAGAGCTGGTCAAGGTAACTGTCCTCGTCCAGCAAAGGAGCGTTTGCGGGCACGTTCTCTTTATAGATATCGCTGGCAGCCGGTGCCAGCAGCACATTCACCTTGCCCGGGTAGCGCTGGCACAGGCTGGTGAGCGCCGCCGTGTTCTTGGGCAGGGTGCGCTCCTCGCTGGAAAGCAGCCCGTAGGTGCGGGGGAACATCATGTGCTCCCTGCCCAGCAGGATGCCGCCGCTCTGCTGCTTTTGCAGCAGGGTGGTCTCCACCACGCTCTGCAGGCTGATCCACTGGTCGCGCCCCGCAACCTGATCCTTGACGTATTTGGTGTAGGCGGTAAAGTAGTTGTTCAGCCCCTTGGCGGTGAACTGGGTCAGCGCCGGGCGCTGGCTCAGGGTAGTGTTTTCCAGCTCGCTGTAGCTGCGGTCCGGGGTGACCATATCCAGCGCGAACAGCCCGATAAAGAACAGGCTGAACACCACCAGCACCGGATAGTGCAAAAGGGAGGAGGTCTTTTTTTCGTGTTTGGACATCTTCCCGCCTCCTTAAAAATTAAAGTACAGGAACGGGCTGTTGGTGCTGCCCACCACATAGGCGGTGGAGATCACCAGCAGCGTCAGGATGGCGGCGCAGCGGGTGACTACGTTCTTGCGCAGCACGTCCCACAGCTTTTCGATCAGCGGGGTGCAGCACACCACGCTTACCGCCAGCAGCACGCCGTAATTCCGCAGGAAATACAGCGGCGACACCCCGCCGGAGGGGATGAAGAGCTTTTGGAACAGCAGCCCGAAGGACACGCCGGTGTCGTTGCCCACAAACATCGCCCAGCCTACCACCACGAGGAACAGGGTGTAGAGGTGCGGCCACACCTTGCCTTTTTTCAGGTAGGGCAGCAAAAACAGTTTTTCAGCCGCCAGCAGCACAAAGTAGTAAAGCCCCCAGCAGATAAAGTTCCAGTTTGCGCCGTGCCAGATGCCGGTGAGCAGCTCCACGATGAACAGGTTCAAGATCTGCCGCTTGAGCCCCTTGCGGTTGCCGCCCAGCGGGATATACACATACTCCCGGAACCAGCCGGACAGGGTCATGTGCCAGCGCCGCCAGAACTCGGTGATGGAAGCGGAGATATAGGGGTAGTTGAAGTTTGCGGGGAAGTCGAAGCCCAGCATCTTGC
>CAVKCU010000124.1:0-5339 GCA_963654645.1 Clostridiales bacterium
GCCCGCAGGAGAGCCAGTGCGAGGGCAAGTGCACCCGCGGCATCAAGAACGAGCCGGTGGCTATTGGGCGTCTGGAGCGCTTTGTTGCCGACTGGCACCGCGAAAACGTGCACACCGCACCCATCGTGCCCGAATGGAACGGTCATAAGGTGGCTATTATCGGCGCAGGTCCTGCCGGTCTGACCGCCGCGGGCGACTTGGCAAAGCTGGGCTACAAGGTGACCGTTTACGAGGCTCTGCACGTTGCAGGCGGTGTGCTGATGTACGGCATCCCCGAGTTCCGTCTGCCTAAAGCCATCGTCCAGCAGGAGATCGACGGCTTGAAGAAGATGGGCGTGGATTTTGAGTGCAACATGGTCATCGGCAAGGTGCTGACCATCGACGAGCTGATGGGCGAGTACGGCTACGAGGCCGTCTTCGTGGGTTCCGGTGCCGGTCTGCCCCGCTTCATGGGCATCCCCGGCGAGAGCCTGAAGGGCGTGTACTCCGCCAACGAGTTCCTGACCCGCTCCAACCTGATGAAGGCTTACCTGCCCACCAGCAAGACCCCCATCCGCACCGGCAAGAAGGTTGCTGTTGTGGGCGGCGGCAACGTGGCTATGGACGCTGCCCGCAGCGCCCTGCGTCTGGGTGCCGAGAGCGTGTACATCGTCTACCGCCGCGGCATGGCTGAGCTGCCCGCCCGTAAGGAAGAGGTGGAGCACGCTGAGGAAGAGGGCATCATCTTCAAGACCCTGTGCAACCCCGTTGCCATCCACCCGGATGAGGACGGCTTTGTGCACTCCATGACCTGCATCGAAATGGAGCTGGGTGAGCCGGACGCTTCCGGTCGCCGCCGTCCCATTGAAAAGCAGGGCAGTGAGTTTGAGCTGGATGTGGACACCGTGATCATGAGTCTGGGCACCAGCCCCAACCCGCTGATCCGCTCCACCACCCCGGGTCTGGAGACCAACAAGCACGGCTGCATCGTGACCGAAGGCGACGAGGGCAAGACCAGCCGCGACGGCGTGTACGCCGGCGGCGACGCCGTGACCGGCGCTGCTACCGTTATCAAAGCCATGGGTGCCGGCAAGGCAGCTGCAAAGGCTATGGACGAGTACATCCGTAGCAAGTAATATAGCAATGAGGGCGCTGCACATTTACCGTGCAGCGCCCTCATTTTGTGTTTTTAATGTACGCCAGCCAGCTCTTTTACGGGGCGACCGGTGCGGGTCATTTCGATCTTGCGGGATTTATCGTAGCAGTAGCGGATGATGGCCTGCCGCCGTACGATGCCGATAAAGCTGCCCCGGTCATCCACCACCGGGACGAAGTTCTGGTTCATAGCAGCCTCCACCAGCTCATCCATGCTGGTGGTCACCGTGACCGCCTTGTAGTCCCGCTTATGCGCAAACTCTGAGATGGGAACGTCCTCAGCGGCTTCCAGATCCAGACCATGGTATTTTTTCAGTCCCCACAGGATATCCCCCTCCGTCAGCGTGCCCACATATTCGCCCCTGCGGTTCAGAACCGGAATAGAGGCGTAGCGGTTATTTTCCCACTTTTCCAGCGTCTGCCGGAGGGTAAAGTCATCGTAAACGTACATCAGATCCTGCTTTGGGGAAAGAAAAAAGAGAATGTTCATGCCAACAACTCCTATCGCATTTTTTGCAGGCAATACCTGTTGGAAGGGTCTGCCCGCGCTATGTAATGTGCCGTGCGTCCGGCGTTTTCCGGAAAGTATCATAGAAAAAGGGGTCTGGCAGCCCCTTTCCCTCTCTGCTTTTATTTTAGCACTTTTCCATAGATAAAGAAAGCAGAACAAGGAAGCTTTTATATTTTATTCACAGATTGTTTTTCTTTATTTGTCATACTTTCCGTTTTGATGGGTTCCGCACAGCCTGCCTTCAGCATACCACATCCGCTGCGCAAAGCGGCACGAGAACCGTCGAGGGCGGTTCTCCCTTTTTTCTTTACAAAAACCATGCAAAAAGAGGGCAAAATGCAGTAAATCCAACAATTTGAACTGTACAACCACGGTGCAAAGTTGTATAATAGAGTGGGTGTTTATCTGAGGCAAACTTTGTTTTGCGCAGCCGATGCCCCGACCCTTGCATGTATTTTTATAAAAAATAACATAAAGGAGCAGAGCGACTATGATCACTTCCCGTTTCCCGCTTGGGAATGTCAGCTTTACTGATGGGTATTTTTCCACCCTGGTGGGTGAAGCCACCAAACAGTGCTACGGCGTTGCTGCCATGGCTCCCCGTGATATGACTGACGCTGTGAAAAGCATGGTATACGGTTCCGATTACCCGGAAAAGGGTGTGCGCGTGACCCAGCAGAATGGGCGTCTGGTCATCGAGCTGCACATTGCCGTCAGCTACGGTCTGAACATTTCCACCGCCGCCCGCAGCATTTCCCACCGCGTTAAGGACGAGGTGGAGCAGGCCACCGGGCTGAAGGTTGCCCGCGTGGTGGTGTCCGTGGATGATGTCATCGCCTGATTTGTCTGCAAACCCGAGCCGGGCTTTTCCGGTCAGTTACTAAGGAGTAAAAACAATGATTTCTGGTAAGATCCTGCGCGACGCCATCATTTCCGGCGCCAACAACATCAACAACCAGCGTTCCCGCGTGGACGAGCTGAACGTTTTCCCCGTGCCGGATGGCGACACCGGCACCAACATGGGTATGACCGTGGGCGCTGCCGTGCGTGAGCTGGAAGCTTTGGACGACAGCTGCACTGTGGGCGAGGCCGCCAAGACTGCTGCTTCTGCCATGCTGCGCGGTGCGCGCGGCAACTCCGGCGTTATCACCAGCCTGCTGTTCCGCGGCTTCTCCAAGGCGCTGGAAGGCAAAAAAGAAGCAAACGTTGCCGATATCGTGGCTGCTCTGCAGAAGGGCGTTGAGGGTGCCTACAAGGCTGTGATGAAGCCCACCGAGGGCACCATTCTGACCGTTGCCCGCGTTGCTTCTGAGGAAGCCGCTGCCAGCGATGCCGCCGATGTGCCCGCCCTGTGGGACGTGGTGCTGACTGCCGGTCAGAAGGCACTGGAGGACACCCCCAATCTGCTGCCCGTGCTGAAAAAGGCCGGTGTTGTGGACGCAGGCGGTCAGGGCATTATGGTCATCTTTGAAGGCATGGGCAAGGTGTTCCACGGCGAAGCCATTATTGCCGGCGGCGAGGCTGCCCCCAACAAGGCAAAGCTGTCCACTGAAAATGCCGGTAAGGGCGTGTTCACCGACGACCTGATGAAGGTGGAGGACATTACCAACGGTTACTGCACCCAGTTTCTCATCAACAAGTACGAGGGTGCCAGCGCCGCCAAGATGCGCGCCTTTGCAGAGTCCAACGGCGACAGCGTGGTGTGCATTGAGGATGACGATGTCATCAACCTGCACGTTCACACCGCTGACCCCGGCAAGATCCTGAGCGAGGCCATCAAGTACGGCTACCTGACCAACTTCAAGATCGAGAATATGCACGAGCAGTTCCTTGCCCGCCAGAAGCAGGGCAAGAGCCTTGAGAAGCAGGCCTCTGCCGAGAAGGCTCCCTCTCAGGCAAGCGAATTCATTTACGCTGCCGTGGATCCCAGCCGTGACTACGGCTTTGTGGCTGTTGCCGCCGGTGAGGGTCTGAAGGCTGTGTTCACCGATCTGGCAGCAGACGCTGTGGTGTCCGGCGGTCAGACCATGAACCCCTCCACCGAGGACATTCTGGCAGCTATCCAGAGCGTGCCCGCCAAGACCGTGTTCGTGCTGCCCAACAACAAGAACATCATCATGGCTGCCGAGCAGGCACAGAAGCTGGCTGACCGTCAAGTAGTTGTGCTGCCCACCCGCACCGTGCCCATGGGCATTACCGCACTGCTGAACTTTGACCCCTCTGTGAACGCCGAGACCAACACCATCAACATGATGGCTGCTGCCGACAAGGTGTCCACCGGTCTGATCACCTACGCCGCCCGCGACAGCGAGTACGACGGCAAGCGCATCCGCAAGGGCGAGATCATGGCGCTGGAGAACGGCAAGATCGTTTCCACCTCCACTGATATCACCAAGGCCACCTACCGTCTGGCACGCAATATGTGCAAGAAGGATTCCAGTTTTGTCACCATCATTTCCGGCTGTGACGTGAGCGATGAGGATGCCGAAAAGGTTACCGAGATCGTCAAGGCAAAGTGCCCCAACCATGTGGAAGTAAGCCACATCCGCGGCGGTCAGCCTGTTTACTACTATATGATCAGCGTGGAGTAAGTACTTCCCTGCTCTGATCTGTATCATCAAAAGCAAAAATCTCCGCGTTGGGTGATCGCACCCAGCGCGGAGATTTTTTGTTTTATGGCTTTATCAGAAAAAGCTTACCTGACTGCTCTCGGGCAGGTCGCCCAGTGCGCCCACCTGACGCAGACGGTCCAGAATGCCACTGCCCACGCCGGAAGCCTGCTGCAGCTCCTCCACCGAGATATATTCCTCTCCGTGGATGGTCACCCGCTCCAGAGCCTCGGCGGCGGCACCGCCGAGGCCCTTCAGGGCGCTGAAGGGCAGACGCACCTTGTCGTCCTCTACCACATACTTAGAGCCGCGGCTCTTGCCCAGCTCGATGGGCAAAAACTCGTACCCGCGGCTCAGCATCTCGTTGACCAGCTGCAGGCTGACCAGAACGTCCTCGTCCTTGGCGTTCTTTTCCTCCTTCAGGCGGCGCTTGACTGCTTCCATGTGGGCGCGCGCCACGGCAGCGCCGCCAATGGCGGCTTCGTAGTCGATATCATCGCCGCGCACGGTAAAGTACACCGCATAGAACGCCTGCGGCTTGTAGATCTTGTACCACATCAGGCGGATGGCGCTCATCAGGTATGCCACCGCATGAGCCTTGGGGAACATATACTTGATCTTGCGGCAGCTTTCGATGTACCAATCCGGCACCTCGTGCTCCCGCATAGCTTCCTCCCAGCCCGGCTGGAAGCCGCCCTTAGCCACCTTGCCCTTACGCACAGCCTCCATGATATCAAAGGCCATCTTGGGCTCCAGCCCCTTGCGCAGCAGGTACAGCATGATGCTGTCACGGCAGCCGATGACCTCTGCAATGGTGCAGGTGCCGCTGCGGATCAGCTCGTCCGCGTTGCCGGTCCACACGTCCGTGCCGTGGGACAGACCGGAGATCTGGATCAACTCGGAGAAATTCTTGGGCCGTGCTTCCACCAGCATTCCGCGCACAAAGTTCGTGCCCATTTCCGGGATACCGAAGGTGCCGGTCTGGCTGTCGATCTGCTCCGGGGTCACGCCAAGCGCCTCCGGGCTGGTCAGCAGGCTGTACACCTTGGGGTCGTTCATGGGGATGCTGTCCACCGGGATGCCGG
>CAVKCU010000125.1:0-5264 GCA_963654645.1 Clostridiales bacterium
GGCGAGGACCGCACCGTGGACACCCATGTAAAGATGCTGCGCGGTCATCTGGGCAAATGCCGCAGCTACATTGCTACGGTATGGGGCATCGGCTACAAGTTCGACCCCGATGCCGCCCGTTGACTGAAGGAGCGTGCGGAGCATGCGGCAAACCACCAAAGCACGGCATACCCTTGGCATCCGCGGGCAGCTGATGTGGTTTTTGTGCTTCATCTGCCTGTTTCTGCTGGGGCTGTTCTGGCTGCTGTCCACCCAGCTGCTGGAGCCCTTGTACACCAAGCACATCGAGACCCAGCTCACCAATCAGGCGGACAGCATCGTGGAGCGGCTGGACGATGCCATTGCCGAGGGCAAGGTGCTGTCCGCCTGGTCCTTCGGGCAGCTGACCGTTAACAACGATTTTTTTGATAAGCTCACGCTGGAGCTGTACACCAAAGGCACTTTGAACAGCTTCTGCGTGGATATCTCGGACACCACCCTGCATACCATTTATAAGATCGAGAACCAGTCCTTCTGCAATTTGCACGGCACTTATCTTTCAGACTCTGCCAACAACGATAAGATCATTGCCACTGCCCTTGCCATGCGGCGCAAGTGCCGCAGCATGGGCAGCTTTGTGCAGACGCTCAACCCGCCCCGGCTCTCCGGCTCGGCGCAGTTATTGGTGGGGCGCACCACGGCTGACGGCAGCTACACCGTGCTGGTGACCACCAGCCTTGTGCACGTTGCCGAAGCCGGCAAGGTGCTCAGCACCCTGCTGCCGCTGGCGGCGGCGCTCATCTTCGGCTTTGCCATGTCGGCGGCGTGGCTGTTCAGCGAGTGGTTCACAAAGCCGCTGCGCCAGCTTTCCAGCGCCGCCCGGCAGATGGCGATGGGCAACTACGCCGTGCAGGTGGACAACCGCCGCAACGACGAGCTGGGCGACCTTGCCCGGGACTTTAACCACATGGCTGAGGAGGTGCAGCACGCGGTGCAGATGCAGCGCGATCTGCTGGCCAACGTCTCCCATGACCTGCGCACCCCGCTGACCCTTATCAAGGGCTACGCCGAAACGGTGCGCGATCTGACCGGCGACGACAAAGCCCACCGGGACGAGCAGATGAACATCATCGTGGACGAGGCCGACCGCCTGACCGCGCTGGTGTCCAGCGTGATGGAGCTGAGCAAGGTGACCAGCGGCACCTACAAGTGCGAGCGGGTGCACTTTGACATGGGACAGCTGTGCGACGAGGTAAGCGAGCGCTACGACGCCGTCTGCGCCCAGAACGGCTGGCAGCTGCAGTTGGAGCTGCCGGAGGAGGAGCTGCCGGTCTATGCCGACCCGGACATGATGCAGCGGGCGCTGCACAATTTGCTGGGCAACGCCATGCACCACATCGGCAAGGACGGCATCTTTGTGCTGCGCGCCTTCCGCTGCTCTGAGGGCGTGCGGGTAGAGGTGGAGGATCACGGTCCGGGCATTGCCGCCGCCGACCTGCCCTATATCTTTGACCGGTACTACCGCTCCCGCTCGGATGCGGGCAAGCAGGGCACCGGTCTGGGGCTTTCCATCACCAAGGCTATCTTCCAGCAGCACAGCTTCCGCTTTGGCGTACAAAGCACCGTAGGCAAGGGCACCACCTTCTGGTTCGTCATGAGCGACCTGCCCTATGTGGACGACTTTGAGGGCAAGTGAACGCCCCTTGTAATACAGAAAAAGCACCGGCAGTTTTCCTGATTTTCCAATCGGGAAGTTGCCGGTGCTTTATTATGTTCCGCTCTCTGCCGTATGGTAGATGCCAAAGGTGTTGTCCGGGGCGGGCATCTCCACCCGGGAGGCGCGGTCATTCACCGCCCACATCATCGCACCCATGGCGCCCAGCACCACCAGAATGATGAGCCATTTTACTGAATTGGGTAATTTTTTCATTCTGTTATCCTTTCCGTAGTCTCCATACGGCACTTCTGTCGGGCAGTGCGCAGCAGCGCAGCAGCCTCGGCAGCCGAAAGCGCCTGCACCCACCCGGGGCGCTGCCCTGCGCCCGCGCCGGTGCTGCCTGCTTCGGCAAAGCCAGCCAGCGCCGTGTCGGTGCGGTCATTCCAGCCGGCAAAACCCTCCGGCGCAATGTGCGCCCCAAGGCGGCAGTCCAGCACCGCCGTTTTGCCGGTAGGCCGCCACGGTCTGCCCAGATATATGCTGCCCGCCGGGCAGTCCGAGACAAAATCACAGTCCCAGAACACAAAGCCCAGCCCATCTGCTGCGCCGGAGGGTGCGGTGACCCAGCTGTGCGCAAGGCCGTTATCCACCGTGCGCAGGGTGCAGTGCTCAAACAGAGCGTCTGCCCCGCCAAAGATAAAATCAATGTCGCCGGCGATCTCGCAGCTCTGATAATACTGTGCGCTTGCCCGGCGGGGTGCCAGCCCGCGCGGCCCCAGAAAGCCGTCCTTCTCCCGCTCCTTCTCCGGCAGAGGGGCGCAGAACAAAGTATCCTGATTGCCCAGCAGCCGCACCCGGCTGAACGCTGCCCGGGCGCTGTCCACATAAGCCGCGATGGCCTGCCCCGCCCTTGCGCCGGGGCCTGCATCGTTCTCGATGGTCATATCCTCCACCCGCAGCTTTTCGCCGCTGAAAAAGGCGGTATAGCTGCGGAAGGTGTGGGTGGGACGCCCGTCCGGGTGCGGCAGCTTGCCGCCGTCGTTCCATACCAGCCGGGTGGCATCCATGCCCGCGCCCGCAAGGGTGATATCCTTCTTCTCACAAACCAGCTTTTCCCGGTAAATACCCGGCGCGATGCGGATGACCGCAGGGCAGTCGTAGGGCACCGCCAGCACCGCCTCGGAAATGGTGGTAAACTGTCCGCTGCCGTCGGGTGCAACATTGATGGTAAGCATAAGCCGCCTCCTGCGCCCGGCACTGCCGGGCTGAAAAATATGCTTCCAGTATACCCCTCCTTCCCGCAAATTGCAACGGAAACTCTGCCGCCGTCACCCGCTCTTTTCCAGCCGGAGCACCGCGGCGGTGATATCATCCGGGCGTCCGGTCTTTTGTGCGCGGATGCGGGCGGTCTCCACCAGCGTCTCAGCAAGCTTTTCCGGGGCGTCCCCTGCCGCCGCCGAAAGCTCCACCTGCTTTGCCACCCAGCCCGCGCCGTCCACCAGCAAGCCATCCGATACCAGCACTGCGTAGTCTCCGGCGGTCAGGTGCACCACCCGGCTCTGTCCGTTCACCCCGCCCAGCACCCCCATGGGCAGGGTGGCTTCGCCCACAGCCCGCACCCGCCCGCCATGCACCAGAAACCCCGGGGCAGCTCCGGCCTTGAACAGCCGCGCCGTGCCGGTGTATAAGTCCACGCTGATCAGGTCCAGCGTTGCGCCGCTCTCGTCCTCGCTTTTCAGCGCCAGCGCTACATTCACCAGCCGCGCCGCCAGCTCGGCGGTAAAGCCCGCCTTGAGCAGCCGGGCGGTCAACTCTGCCGCCAGGTTGCCGTCCACCGCCGCCGGGCGTCCGGTGCCCATGCCGTCGCATAAGATCATCTGCGCCGCCGTGGGGCTGCAAAATTGCTGCACTGCATCGCCGGAAACTTCACCCCGGGCGGCAGCGCTCGCCGCGCCGAACACCGCCCGCAGCGCCGGTCTTTCGCTGAACAGCAGGGTGGTCATGCCCTTGCAGGAGAGCACCTGCGGCACCTCCAGCGTGCGGCGGCAGATATGCCCCACCTCCCCCGCCAGCGCTGCCAGCTCCTGCGGGGTGAACCGGGTGCGCGGCAGGGTGACGGCGGCATGGGTGCGCCCAAGGTCGTCCAGCGTGACGGCACACTCCTGCGGCGGGGCCCCCAGCCCGGTGAAGAACTCCGCCACCCGGCTGGATTTATAGGGTTCCGGGTCGCCGGGGCGCCCCAGCTGCTCACTGAGCACCCCCAGCGCCTCGGCTACGGCGCTGTACTGCTCGGTCAGGGCGGTGCGCATGGCTTCGGAATGGATGCGCGCCTCCTTGCGGCTGCGGTACAGTGCAAAGCTGCGCCCCGCCGCCGCGCACAGCGCCGCCGGGTGGATGCAGCGGGACAATTGCCCGGGCAACTGCGCGGTCTCCACGCTGCCATTCTGTTCCAGCAGCGGGCGCAGCGCTTCCATGCCCGCCATGGTAGCGGTGTATTCCTGCTTCCAGCAGGTCTCCCGCCGCCCGCAGTTGAAACAAAGGGTATCATGTACATTGTCTATGACCCAGCGGAAACCCTCCCGCCGCCGGGGCAAGCCCTCGTAGACCGCGTTCACCGTCTCTGCCAGGGAGGAAAGGCTCTGCGCCACGGCTTCCAGCCGGGTGGACGCCGCCGCACTGCGGGCGGGCGCGGGGGCGTTTTCCCCGCTCTGTGAGGTGTCTGCCACCGGGGCAAGCCAGCCGCCGGGCAGCAGGCAGACCACCGCCATGCCGCCGCAGGCGCTGAACAGCAGCCCGAAGGCGTTTCCGGGCGGCTGCACGCAGAGCACCCCGGACACACACCCGCCCGCGTAGGCGGCAAGGGTCTCCACCCGCCGTCCGGGTGCCAGCACCGCCGCCGCTGCCGTGGCACAGCCAAGCCCCGCTGCCGCCGGGGCAAGGGCAGGGTCTGCGGCGCAAAGGGCTGCGCCCAGTACCGCGCTGCCGCTCAGGGCGGCAAGCTTCTGCGCCCGGCAGCACAGCGCCAGCTCTGCGGCGGCACACGCCAGCACCCCGGGCGAGAACCACCCCCACCGCACGCTGCCCAGCGCCGCCGCCACGGCTGCGCCCACCAGCAGCGTGCCCATGCCCGGGCGCTCCGGGGCAAATTTGCGCAGCCCGAAGCCGATGCCCGCTGCAAGCAGCGCGTCTGCCGCGCTGTACAGCAAAAGGTCCGCCCCGCCGCTGCTGCCCAGCGCAAAGCACAGCGCCATACCGGTCAACGTGCCGCAGCCCGCCAGCGCGGCGGGCACAAACCTTTGCGGCAGCAGCCAGCGTGCCGCCACGGCTGCGCCCAGCGCACACAGCTGACACAGGCTGCGCAGCGAAAGCGACCCCAGCCCGTGGAGCAGCAGCCCCAGCGCCGCCCCTGCCGCGCAGGGGGCAAAGCAGTCCTCTGTCAGCCCAAGGGTCAGCCCCAGTCCAAAAGGCATCAGCGCCCCGTACAGCACCGCCCAGCCGCCGGCAAAGCCGATGCCCACCGCTGCCAGCCGCCGCGCCGCCGGGCGCAGCATCGCCCGCGCCGCCAAGGGCGAAGGCTGCAAGCACCGCCCGTCCGAAGATAAAACACCCATCCGCTCTGTCATAAAAA
>CAVKCU010000126.1:0-5249 GCA_963654645.1 Clostridiales bacterium
ACGATGCTCTTGGTGATGGCCATGCCAAGGCCGGTGCCCTGCACCTTGTTGGTGCCGGATTTTTCCTCGCGGGTAAAGGGTTCAAAAAGGGTCTTTTGGAACTCCTCGCTCATGCCGATGCCGTTATCCTGCACCACAAAACGGTATTTGGTGTAGTGCTCGGTATGCGTAAGCTCGTCTATCTCCAACCGGATGTGCCCGCCGTTGGGCGTATACTTGACCGCGTTGGAGAGGATGTTCATCAGCACCTGCTTCAGACGGTTGGGATCGCCCAGCACGTTTTCGTGCTGCACATGGGTCTCCACGGTAAAGGTCTGGCGGCGCTGGCCTGCCTGCTGACGAATCACGCTATCCAGCTGGCTGATCTGCCGGGGTAGATTCATTTTTTCCACATTCAGGGTGGTCTTGCCGCTCTCGATGCGGCTCATATCCAGAATATCGTTGATGATGCCCAGCAGAAGCTGGCCGGATGTTTCCAGCTTGCCCAGATGCTCGGCCAGCTTTTCCGGCTCGTGCAGCTCGTTTTTCATCAGAGTGGTAATGCCGATGATAGCATTCATGGGGGTGCGGATATCGTGGCTCATGTTGGAAAGGAAGTCCGTCTTGGCCTTGTTGGCCTTTTCGGCTACTTCCAGCGCGGCTTCCACAGCCAGCGTGGTCTGGTGCTCGCCTGTGCGGTCAGACAGATCCACGATGCACTTTTTTGCGCCCTGCACATCATTGATAAAGCCGGTCACATGGATATAGCGGGACTCGCCGGTCTCCTGATGGATAAACTCCCGATTCCATTCCTGCTGTGTGCCCCGCTCCATCTGCATCAAATCGTCCAGCCGTGATCTGCAATTATAGCCCCCGGCAGCGCATAGGACGTGAAAATCCTCTTGCACCGCTTCGGGGGAAATGCCCAGAATGCGCTGGACATTGGGACTGACGTATTCCACCTTGCTGGTTTCGGTGTCGATCATCAGGAACACATCGTCCACATTGCGAGAAAGATTCGAGAACAACTCCTCGCGCGCCAGCAGCTGCTGATCCTTTTTCCGCAGCTTCTGCCGGTTGTTCTGTACCACCAGCAGCAAGATAGTAACGGCCAGTATCCCCACGATGCCGGTTATCACAGCCATGGTGGTGTATTGCAGCCGGTTCATATTGGCGTTCACAACGCTTTTGGGAACAATGCCAATGATCGTCCAGTTCTGGAAGGAGGCAGAACCATAAACCATGTAATAGGCGATGCCATGGATGGAAAACTCAAGGTTGCCGGTCTTCCCGGCGGCAAAAGCCTTTTGCAGGGCAGTGATCTGTTCTGCCGTAAAACCAGCCGAATTCTTGAGCATGGCAAGGATGTTGTGTACGCCGCTCATGTCCGCACTGCTGCTGTCCAGTACCACACGACCATCCGGCAGCACGGCAAAGATGCTGCCGTGCCCCTCAAAGGCAGAGATCTTCAAAGAGTCCACCAGATCTTTGTTGTTGTAGGTGATGGCAATGGCCTCGTAATCAAAGCCCTGATAGCTGCCTTTTGCCGTAGGGACTGCAAACACCATGATCTCCGGCTTGTCCGGCACGACCGAGTTTGCCACGATAGGCTGCTGCTCCAGAATCAGCTGCGACAGCGTCTGACCCAAATCAAGATATCCCCGTTCGCCGTTCAGCGTGATATAGGAGCTGTCCCGCGAAACAAAGAAAAAATCTGTAAACTGGTATTCTTCTTTTGCTTGTGCAAGGAAAGAGCTGACATCGGCATCGCTTTGCGCACGTTCCAGATAAGGTGTCCGCATCCGCATGACGCCCCAGTTGAAGGAGACCTTGTTGTAAAGGGTCTGGTTTGCCTGATGGTGGATCTCCGTAAGGTGCGCTGTGCTTTCCTCGTAGATGGTGTGCGCCATGAAATCCGTAAAGACAAAGAAGCACCTCAAAATACCGATGCCGAGCAGCAGTGCTGCTATGACTGCGAGGATACGGATCTTTATCGTAGGCCGCATCGTAGTTTCATTTTTCAAGAGTTTATTCTCCCTGTACAATGGTCAGATACTCGGAGGGGGCGGGGAACTGCTTGCTGACCGCCAGCGAATCCTTCAGGCAGGAGCGGCTGTCTACTTTTTCAATCGCATATTCCGTCCGCTTGGCTTTCAGGTTTTCCGGCATGGGGCAGTTACAGAAGGCCTCGTTCTCTATCCACACATCCGTGCCCGCCACAAATACGGTATAGGTGGCGGTATCGTCCAGCGGTGCACAGTTGATGGTGACTTCTTCCAGACGGAACTTGCCCTGCTCGTATTCGGTCACCTTGTATTCCATGCCGCTGGTCACGGGCATATAATTCCGGTGACGGATGGGATTTGCGCCGTTGTCTTTTACGTTCACCAGCCACTCCATCATCTGCCGCAGCTCTGCACCAGTATATTCCCCCTGCGAGACAGCGTAGTTGCCGGCCATTACCCACAAAAGCTGCTGCTTGCTGTAATCGCCGCAGTAGATGGAAGTGGACACCAGCGGCGAATAGCCGACTGCAATCGACGCATCATAGGTGGCGCGCAGGGCGTTCATCAGCGAGGAAGCCGCAGCGCTGCCGTGGTCGGTCATGTCGAGGGAGTATGCGGTATTTTGGGTGAACAGCACCTCGGCTTCGGGGTCTACTCTGGGGGTGACCAGCTGCTCGTTAAACGCATCGTATGCGGCCTTGGCATCGTATTCGCCGGTCATCATCTTGTGCCCCACGTCTTCCGAAATGCGGAAGATCTCGGTGGAGGCCAGACGCATATACAGATGATTTGCGCTGATGATATCCGCAACGTGCTCCAGAGAAGCGGAGGAGGTAATATTGACCTCCTTGTTATAAGAGAGCACAGCAGCACCGACAGCCATCTTGCTCTGACCCTCTGCACTGTACACAGCCTCAAGCACTTTCAGCACAGCAGCCAGCTTTGCCTCGTCTTGCGCTACCGTGTTGGAAACTGCCGCCTGACACATGGGGTAGGTCAGCAGCCAGCTATCATTGGCGGTCTCGCCGAAATAGGGCAGCATAGATGCGTTAAAGCCGTACTGGTCGGGCATTACATCCGCTATGCCTGCCGTGGTGCGGATCATGGCGGTCTGCCGCGCAAAGAAAGGCTTGGCAATGGGGTTCAGCTCCAACCGATCGTCACCGGGCTGCACCCGCACATCCTTGAGGAACTGCTCATATTTTTCAAAGACCTTCGGCCATACCACATCGTCCAGACCGGTGGAGCCATCCTCGGTCTCGCTCTCGTAGTTCATGCGCCATGTGGTGCCCTCCAGGCTCATCAGCTCCGGGATAGCGCAGCCCTGCATGGTTTCCAGACAGGTGTAGTCATATCTCCAATCTGCCTGATAGCCCTTAATGCCGACCGCCTCAAAGGCATCGATCGCCGCCACGAACTCGGCATAGTTGGTGGGCAGGGGGATGTTGTGCTGAGCAAACAGATCAACATTTGCAGCTGTGCCATCCACCTCGGCGCACATAGGCAGCCAGCGGATCGCGCCGTCCGGCTCCTGATTGTTGTTCAGGTAGCTGGAATAGAAGGTACCTGCAACCTCGGTAGTGCTCAAGTCCATCAGGTGCTCTGCCAGAGGTGCCGCATCGTTCAGGGAGAAGCGGCGGCAGGTGATGATGTCCGGCAGCTGCTCCGCACGGTTCAGCAGGTCACGGTAGTAGTCCATGGTGTTGAAGCCCTGAATGAAGGTAAACTCATACTCCGGGAATTTTTCTTCCAGCCACGGAGTAAGCGCTTTCATCATGGAGCGATCCCACAGATAAAAGGTGATCTGGATCTTGCCGTTCTGGCTGCTGCCCTTGCCGCTCTCGGCCTTACCGCCGCCGCAGGCGGTCAGTGCTGCTGTGGCTGCTGCAATGCCGCAAGCCTGCAAAAAGGAGCGGCGGGAGATTTTTTTCATCATATAAATATATCTTCCTCACATTTTCAGAAAGCAGTATCACGCAGGTGCAGTAGCGCGGTGTTACCTTAACTATTTTTACACACCCCACAGGAACTCCGACGCTCGCGGTCTGTCCGCACTGGGCACACGCCGATTTTCCCATACAATGACATTCTTATTGTATCATTGCAACAAAAGCGTTTCAAGTTAATTTTGAAGGTTTTTTACATACAAAAGAATATTTTTATATCTGATTCTGCGTTTTGCGCAGCTTGAAATGCAAAAATCTGTCAAGGAAACCATTATAGACGTTAGATTTAATGCTTTAGAAGGATTGAATGTGTCTTTTTGAGCCATTCAAAAGTCAGGACAAATCTTTTTGTTGTCCGCATCACATACAAATAGCTATTTCACCTTGAAAACAGCGTAAAGATTTATTATAATAAGATAAATGGTTGTGCTTTATTTTGCAAAGGAGCTGTGAGGAATGAATCGAAACTGCCGCCGCAAAACAGAAAAGGTTTATGTGAAGGTGAACTCTGATTTTGACGCGACTGGCTATATGCAGCCCCGGCAGATCACATGGGGCGATGGTCGGACGTATCCCATCGAGCAGGTGCGGGACTTTCGCCCTGCAAATACCATTGCCGACATGCCTGGCGACTGTTATACTGTAATGGTAAAGGGACAGGAGCGGCACCTGTTTTTTGAACGTTCCGACCCACGGTTTCCGTCCCGGTTTGGTCGGTGGTTCGTGGAGATTGAAATCCAATAACACAAAGGGGGATGAATCATGGCAGCGCAGCGTACCTATCTGGCAATCGACCTGAAAAGTTTTTATGCCTCGGTGGAGTGCGTAGACCGTCATCTGGACCCCCTGACCACCAATCTGGTGGTGGCGGACGCCTCCCGCACCGAAAAGACCATCTGCCTTGCGGTGTCGCCCTCCCTGAAAGCCTACAAGATACCCGGCAGAGCGCGGCTGTTTGAAGCCGTCCAGCGGGTGAAAGAGGTCAACGCCCAGCGGCTGCAAACTGCCATCCAACAACACAAGGCAGTGCGTGGGGAGGATGGCAAGTGCCGCTTTGCCAGCACCTCTTTCGATGCCAACGCCCTGAACGCAGACCCGGCGCTGGGGCTGAGTTATATTGTTGCGCCGCCCCGGATGCAGCGGTATCTGGATGTGTCCACCCAGATCTACAAGACCTACCTCAAATATGTGTCCCCGGCAGACATTTACCCCTACTCCATCGACGAGGTTTTCATTGATGTGACGGGCTATCTGCCTTATTATCACATGAGCGCCCATGAACTTGCCATGACCATGGTGCGGGAGGTGCTGTACAACA
>CAVKCU010000127.1:0-5197 GCA_963654645.1 Clostridiales bacterium
GCAAGCCGGAGCAGGTACTGGACAACGCCGGTGCCATGCACATCAAGCTGGACGGTGCCGACGCCGTCCGCATGAAGTGGGACGTGGACGCGATCTCCTGAACATAAGCAAAACAAAAGCTGGGCAGCCACAGGCTGTCCGGCTTTTTATTTTTGAACCCCCTCAGTCATCGCTGCGCGATGCCAGCTCCCCCAAGGGGACGCCTTTTGGCGATGCTGGAAACTTTGCCACCAACGCTGAAGCCGTCCCCTTGGGGAAGGTGGCAAAGCCGCAGGCTTTGACGGAAGGGGTATTCCCCCACAGCGCGACTGTTTCCGCAGGAAACAAGCGCTGACCTGCCGTTTATCTCTGCGACCCCACCAGTGAAAATGGAATACCGGAGCGTCCGCAGACGCTCCGGTATTCCGAAATCAAAAATAATATTTCCTTAGCTTATGCGCAGAGCGTAGCGGAGCGCATTCCAAATTATTTCTGCTGTTCCAGCATGGTCTGGATGCGGGTCTTGGCGCGGTAATAGGTCACCCGCGCCCATGCGGCATTGTGACCAAAGATCGCCCCGATGCGGTCAAAAGGCAGCTCACCAAACACCCGCAGGCTGAATACTTCCTTATAGGGTTCTTCCAGCGCGTGCAGACACTGGTGCACCGTAAAGGCAGCATCCTTGTCCACCAGCAGCTGCGCGATGTCCGGGCTGTCAGCGGCTTTTGTTTCGGCATCTTCCAGCGGGGCGGCGTGCTTTGCGCGGCGGCAGTGGTCGTAGTAAGCGTTGCGCGCCACGGTGAACAGCCACGCCCGCACATCCTGTCTGCCGTCGTAGTCTTTCAGGCCGTCCAGCGCCCGGAAAAAGGTCTCCTGCGTCAATTCTTCTGCCAGCGTCTCGCTGCGGGTAAGTCCCTGCAAAAACAGGCAGACGTCCCGGAAGTAGAGCCGGTAGATGGTTTCAATGTCCATAGTCAGCCCTTCTCAAACACGCCGTATTCCTGTGTGACCACATCCTCAGATTCATAAACATAGGTCTGCGTTCCATCCTTTTCTTTCAGGATGAACCGTTCCACCCGCTGACCGTCCCTGTAATAGCGGGTCTCGTCGGCGCATTGCACCGTCAGCAGCTGCGTGCCGGAGACTGTGATGCTGGTGTCGGAAGCCGATGTGCCCAGCAGCCCTTCCAGCGCGGCATGGATGTGCGGGAAGGTATAGCGCACTGCCCGGACGGTAACGGATGGTTTGCCCCAGCTAAAAGAGCCTTCCAGTTCCAGCCAGACGTTTTCGCCCTGCACTTCCAGCACACAGAGGTTGGCTTCGTTTTCCTTTTTGTTGTAAGTCCAGATCTGCGCCTGCTCTGCCGTTACCGGCGTTTTTGCGCCGCCCATCCAGAACACCAGCCCAAAAGCGCACAGCACTGCCAGAACCGCTGCCGCCGCTATGCGGATGCTTTTTTTCTGCAAAGTCTTTCGGATGCCCAGCAGCGGTGCATCCGGCTGGGGCTCCGGCTGCACCGGTACCGGCTTTTCCATCTGTTCCAGCTCTGCACGGCAGGCTTCGCACTCTGCAAGATGCTGCTCCACCAGCGCACTGCTGGCGGGGCTGGCAAGCTTTTCGGCGTACAGAGGCAGTAAGTCGCGGATCACGTCACATTCCAGTTTCATGGTCATTTCCTCCTTTGCGGGCTTTCGTGTGCCCTTTCACCCCAATAACGCATAAGGAGGAAAAACGTTACAGGGTTTTTCAAAAAATCCCCCAGCCATGCAGAAGCGAAGGCTGAGGGAGTTTGTTCAGTTTTCCTTCCAGAACAAACCGCCGGAGGTCTGGAACAGCAGGCGGGGGTTCACGCTCTTGCTGCCCAGCTTGAAGTCCATGGTCAGCTCCTCGCCCAGTGCACCCACAGCCTGCCCCTTTTCCACAGTCTGTCCCTTGCTGACCAAAAGCTCCTGCAAGCCGTACAGGTAGCTGCGCAGCCCGCAGCCGTGGTCGATGACCACTGTGTTGCCGGTAATTTCCAGATTCCCCGCAAACACCACCGTGCCGTTGGCTGCGGCGCGGCAGGGCGCACCGGGGATGGTGTACAGCTTTGTGGAGTTGGAGCGGCTGCCCTGCTGGCCGTTCGTCACCTTGATCTGCCCGTAGTCCACCAGGGTCATGGAGTCCTCGGCGGGGGGCACAAAGCCGCCCTGCCACTGCTTGGCGGTGGCGGCAGCCTCGTACAGCGGCCAGATGGCGCTGCGGAACTGGGCGTTAGCGCTCTCCGCAGCCGGTTCTTCGGCTTCTACCTCCACCGTGCCAAAGTCCTTCGGCAGCACGGTCAGGGTGCGGGTGATGGTCTCGCCGTTCACCGTGATGTTCACCTCGTGCCCGCCGGAGGAAGCGTTATAGGCTGCCGGGATATAGGCGCGCCAGCCCTCGGCGGCGCGCACGCACTGCACGCTGCCAAGGTCGGTCTCGATGGCGGGCACGGCGTCCCCGGTCATACCGGAAATGCGCACGCCCACCGTGCCGCCCTGCTCCACCCGCTCGGCGGAAAGCTCCACCTCTGCGCTGGCCTGCAAGGTAAAGCGGAAGCTATACCGGTACCAGCCGGTGGGCTTTGCGGGGCGCTCTAACCCTAGGTTTTTGCGCAGCTGCCCGGTACTGCCGCCCTCGAACTGGGTAATGACCCCGCCCTTGGGCACACGCCATGCGATCAGCTCCGCCTTATACTCGCCGTTCGCGGGGAAGAGGAAGCTCTGGTACTCCCCTGCGCTGCCCGCAAACAGCACATCCCCCGCCGCATTCTGGATGGTCAGGGCGGTGTAGCCCGTCCAGTCCGGCAAGGCAAGCTCCGGGTGGGCGGTGTACAGCACACCCAGCTTCTGCACGGTCAGGGTGGCGGGGCTGGCAAACACCTTATCCAGCTGCCCGCCCAGCAGCGGCACCTGCCAGCAGGAGCCGTTGGCTTCCAGCGCCTGCCCGCCGAACTGCGCCGCGCTGTCTGGGCAGCCGCCCTCGGTGGTAAAAGCATAGCTTACCCCCATCACAGCTGCCAGCAGCAGCACTACGCCCAGCGCCACACCGATGATCCAGAGCAAAAAACGCTTCATGTTCCTTCTCCTTATGTACAAAAAGGGCGCACCGGGACAGTCCGTTCAGACAGACTGCTCCGTGCGCCCCGATGCGCTTATCTTCCCGGCAGTTTCCGGTATTCAAGGATCATTCTGCCTCGGTCTCGTCCTCAGCAGCGGCATCCTCCGGCTCTACGGTATCCGCGTCATCCTCGCCGAACAGCAGACGCTCGTATTCGTCCAGCTCCTTCTCGCGGCGGTTCAGGTAAAGTGCCACAGCAGCCAGCGCCCCAGCCACAGCAGCCAGAACAGCGATCACAGCGACCAAGCAAGATTTTTTCATAGATTCAGTACACTCCTTTTTGCAGTTGAAACGTTGTTTCAGCTTGATTTTTCCAGCGGGCGTCCCGCAAAAGGATCTTGATTCCGGCGGCAGTCAGCGCCGCCTTGTAGCTTTTATTATACCCGTTCGCGTCCAAAATTACAACCGTTGCGCCCCAATTTTCACGCTCCGAAGGCGCTGCGGGGCGCACTTTGGGCAGTGTGCCGGTTTTGGCGCGGTTCATTACAGCAAATTGCCAAACCTACAGCAGCAATGGTTTATATGCCCGGAACGCCCCGGGCAGGGCGTAGGCGGTGCGCAGCTGCTCCCGGCTTGCCCAGACATAGCCCGCCGGGGCACTCTGCGCCGCAACCTGCAGCTGCACGCCGGACATGAGCCACTCAATGTGGGTAAAGATGTGCTTTGCGGCGGGCAGGGCGGCGGGAGCTGCCGTGCCGGTGTCCAGCCCCAGCGCCGCAAGCCGCGCCAGCACTTCCGCCTGCAAAAGATGCTCGCCCTCCCACAGCACCGGCTGCCACAGCCCGGCAAGCAGTCCTTTTTCCGGGCGCTGCTGCACCAGAAAGCCCGCCGGGCTTTCCACCAGCGCCAGCGTTACCGGCACAAGCTTGCGGGGCTTCGGCTTTGCCTTTTGGGGCAGCTGGGCAGTGGTACCCGCCGCCCGGGCGCGGCAGACTTCTGCCAGCGGGCACTGCCCGCACAGGGGTGCGCCGTTGGGCACGCAGACCAGCGCGCCCAGCTCCATCAGCGCCTGATTGTAATCCCCCGCCTTTTCCGGCGGCTGATGCTCCATGACCCGGGCGGTAAACGCCCTTTTTACCGCCGGTTCTGTAATTACACTCGGGTCATTATACAGACGGGAAAACACCCGCAGCACATTGCCGTCCACGGCGGGCACAGCCAGCCCGAAGCTGATGGACGCAATGGCACCGGCGGTGTATTCCCCGATGCCGGGCAGCGCACGCAGGGCGGCGTAGTCGGCGGGCAGCTGCCCGCCGTACTGCGCACAGACGAGCTTTGCAGCCTTTTGCAGGTTGCGCACCCGGCTGTAATAGCCCAGCCCCTCCCACAGCTTATGCAGCTTTTCTTCCTCGCAGGCGGCAAGCGCGGGGATATCCGGCAGCTCTTCCAGAAAGCGGTAGTAATACGGCAGCACCGCCGACACCCGGGTCTGCTGCAGCATCACCTCGCTGAGCCACACATGGTAGGGGGTGGGGTCCTCCCGGAAGGGCAGGCTGCGGCGGTTTTTGTAAAACCACTCCAAAAGGGCGGGCGAAATGTTTTCCACTTGTTTTGTGCTCCTTGTTGAAAAGTCAGGCGTTTTTTGATTGAAAATGGCCGCCGCGTGCGCTTTGGCCATCATCAGCGGAAGAATTATTTTTAATTTCGGAGCAACGGAACGCCTGCGGGCGTTCCGTTGCTCTATTTTCACGGGAGGGGTTTGGAACGAACTCCCTCAGTCAAAACCTGACGGTTTTGCCAGCTCCCTCGGAGAGGGAGCCTCTGGCGCGCCCGCAAACTTTGCACTTTAGCCGGAAACTTTACCGCTATGCCAAAGGCCCCATCCTAGAGGGGGCTGGCTGCGACCAACGGGAGCAGACTGGGGGAGTTCGGGCATGAACCCCTTCCGTCTTGCCGCTTCGCGGCAATCCACCTTCCCCAAGGGGACGGCTTTTGGCAGTAGCGATAAAGTTTCCGGCGTTGCCATAAGGCGTCCCCTTGGGGGAGCTGGCACGGCAAAGCCGTGCCTGAGGGGGTCGTCTCCCATTCAACCAAAAACGGGCCGCTGCGGAATGCAGCAGCCCGGTAAAAGTATGCGTGC
>CAVKCU010000128.1:0-5178 GCA_963654645.1 Clostridiales bacterium
CCTCGTAACCCTCAGCATCAAACATCTGACGGAAAGCCAGACGGCCAATACGACCGAAACCATTGATAGCAACTCTAACAGCCATTGTAATAGTACCTCCTAATTATTTTACCCATAATCGGATAAATCACGGTATCTTTATTGTAGACCAAAACCGGCAAACTTTCAAGTGTCTGCTAAAAAATTAACAACACAATTTCATCTTTTTTTGCTTTTGTACGATTTTATGCACCCTGCCACAAAGCTTTTGTTCAATTGCACCAAGGCCACACGCTCGTTTTTTGTCAGTTATTTCCAGCTTTTCCCTTTCCGGTGCAGGCAAGCCCCATACCGCCGATGCAGCACAGTGCAAGACCGGAAAGCAGCTCCGGCAGCACCGCCGCAGCGCCGCCAAAGCATGCCGCCAACAGCAAAAGCACCCGGGGCAGCTCCCAGCACAGGCACAGGCAGAAAGCTGCAAGCGCCGCTGCGTGCAGGGCGCGTCCGTTTTCCGGCTGGGGCAGATACAGCGTGCGCGCCAGCGCCGCCAGAAGCAGCAGCGCCGCCAGCTCCTGCCAGACCGCTGCCGTGGGCTGTACCCTGTGCCAGCTGGAGCTGTTCTCCATAAAGCGCATCAGCACATTCCAGTAGAACAGTGCACTGCCCGCTATGGCAAGCGGCAGACCGCCGGCGGGCGTTTTCCAGCCATCCCCGCGCAGCCAGCTGCGCCCGAGATTGCTCAGCCACACGGCGCAAACCACCTCCAGCAGGATGCGCACAAGGGTGCTTACCGTACCGGCAGCGAACACGAACTGCGCCGCGCCGGCAGCCAGCATACACACTGCCCCGGCAAAAGCCAGCACACCTACCGCCGGGCGGCGGCTGCACAGCGGCTCCGGGGGCAGCGGGCGGCTGCGTCCAGCCAGCACTGCAGCCAGTACCACAACGCCCAAGGCGAGATACCGCCACCATACTGCGCCTGCGGTGCACAGACCGGTGGCGGCGTCCGTAGCAAAGGCAAGGTCTGCGCCGCGGGCAAGACCAAGCAGCACGCAGAGCAGGACAACAACGAACTCTAAAACTTCCATTAACGCTCCTCGATGGGCTTATATTTCTGGCGCACGCCCAGATACTTGTAGGCCGGGCGGATGATACGGTTGGCGAAGATCACCTCTTCCACCCGGTGTGCGCACCAGCCCGGCACACGGGCGATAGCGAACAGCGGGGTGTACAGATCCTCCGAGATGCCCAGCATATTGTAGATCAGGCCGCTGAACAGGTCCACATTGGCGCACACCGGCTTGGAGCTGCCCTTTTCCTCGGCAAAGATGCCGGGTGCCAGCCGCTCGATGCTGCACAGCATATTATACTCTTCCTCAAAGCCCTTTTCGTAAGCCAGATGCTTTGCGCGCTGCTTCAGGATAACCTCACGGGGGTCGCTGACGGTGTACACCGCATGACCCATGCCGTAGATCAGACCGGAGCCGTCGCCTGCCTGCTTGCGCAGGATGCGGCGCAGATACTCGCGCACCTCATCGTCATCCTCCGGGTTCTCAACGTGCTTGAGGATATCCTGCAGCTGGCGGTTGACCATCAGGTTCGCGCCGCCGTGCTTGGGGCCTTTCAGAGCACCGATGGCTGCAGAGATCGCCGAGTAGGTATCCGTGCCGGAAGAGGACAGCACACGGGTGGTAAAGGTGGAGCAGTTGCCGCCGCCGTGGTCTGCGTGCACCAGCAGGCACATATCCAGCAGCTTTGCCTCCTCGTGGGTGAACTTCTGATCCGGGCGGTAGGTGCTGAGGATGTGCTCTGCCGTGCTCTGACCGGGCTTAGGCAGGTGGAAGAACATACTCTGCTTGTCGTAGTAGCGGCGCTTCATCTGGTAAGCGTTCACCATCATGGTGGGCATGCTGGCGATCAGGTTGATGCTCTGGTTCAGGATATTCTCAAGGCTCAGATCCTCGGCGTGCTCATCGTAGGAGTACAGGCCCAGCACACAGCGCTGCAGCTTGTTCATGATATTGGGCGAGGGGGCGTTCATGGTGTCCATAAAGCCGTCCGGCAGGGCGCGGGACTCTGCCAGGATCTCGCAGAAATCATCCAGCTGCTCCCGGGTAGGCAGGCTGCCGAACAGCAGCAGCCAGATCACTTCCTCAAACACGAAGCGGTCGTTGCGGTAAGCCTCGTCCACGATCTCGTTGATGTTGACGCCCCGGTAGATCAGCTTGCCGGGGGTGGGGATCACATGACCCTCCTGATCTTTTTTGTAGCCCACAACGTCACAGACGTTGGTCAGGCCAGCCAGCACACCGGTGCCGTCCGGGTTGCGCAGACCGCGCTTGACCCCCAGCCGTTCGCTGGTCTCCGGGTCGATGTAATTGTTTGCGATGTACTCCTCGCACAGGGTACGCATGGTCGTTGGATCCAGTGTTGCCACTTCTGCGTGTGCAAAGTTCATAGGAGTTCTCCTTTCCGTCTCTTACTTTCTATACTTTCCAATCCCGTCCATCCTACGTTCTGATGGACATACTTTTATAATATCGCTTTTGTGAAGTAAATTCAAGCGCTAAGTGCACACTTCTCACCGCAAAGCGCAAAAATGCCGGGGTTCTTCTGCGCATTTCCCGCCGGTTTGCACGCTGCTGGGCGTATGATGCTTCCAAAACCTGCGTTCCAGGAGGAGGTCTAGCATGAAACGTTCCTTTTTGCTGCTGTGCGCCGTTCTGCTGGTGCTTGGCTGCGCGCTGCCGTGCGCCGCCTACCACCTTGCCCGCATGACCCTTGCGCAGGGCACTGCTCTGCCCGCAGCAGAATCTCCTCCTGCCGCCCCGGAAGAAGGCAGCGAACAAGAAGCCTCCTCCTCTGCTGACACGACCGATACCGTCTGCTTTACGGATCAGAGTACCGGGCAGACGGTAGAGCTGCCGCTGCGGGAATACCTCATCGGGGCAGTTGCCGCCGAAATGCCGGTCAGCTGGCCGGACGAAGCACTGAAGGCACAGGCAGTGGCGGCGCACAGCTATGCCCTCTACCGCCGGGACCACAGCACCGGGGAAAACGGTGCATGGTTCACCGCAGACCCCGCCCGGCGGCAGGGCTGCCTGACCGATGCGGTGCTGCACAGCTACTGGGGCACCGCCTACGCAGCCAACTACGCCCGGCTTTCCGCGCTGGCAGATGCGGTACAAACGCAAGTGCTGTATTATGGTGCTGCCCCCGCCGGGACAAGCTACTTTGCCATGTCCAATGGCCGCACCGAAGCCAGTGAGAAGGTGTGGGGCACCGCTCTGCCCTACCTTGTACCGGTGGACAGCAGCACCGACACCGCCGCAGAAAACTACGAATACACCCTGAACCTTTCCGCCGTCCAGCTGCAGCAGCTGCTGGCAGAGCGGCTGGGCATTGCCGCCGATCTTTCCCAGCAGGCGCAGTGGTTCGGCACGCCGGCGCTCACGCCCTCCGGCTATGTAGACAGCCTGCCGGTCTGCGGGCAAACGGTGCAGGGCACCGCCCTGCGCAAGGCGCTGGGGCTGCGCAGCACCTGCTTTACGGTGGTCTGGCAGAGCGGCACCTTCTCCTTTATCACAAAGGGCTACGGTCACGGCGTAGGCATGAGCCAGTGGGGCGCAAAGGCGCTGGCAGAACAGGGCGCAGACTACCGCGCCATTCTGGCGCACTACTACCCCGGCACAAAGCTGCGGGGATAACACAAATGGAGCTGTTGCACAATGCAATGTGCAGCAGCTCCAAATTTATATCTTTTTATCAGCCGAACAGCTGTGCAAACCAGCTTACGGTGGTCTCGGCGGCGGTCTCTACCGTGGTCTCCATCTGCTGGACCGTCTGCTGCAGCTTGGAGCCCTCAGCATCCTTGAGCGACCAGTATGTCTGGGTGCTGCTTGCACTGCCGGACACCGTGAAGTCCGAGGCAAAGCACAGGCTCTCGCCCACAGAGTCGGTCACCAGCACCATATAGGTGTAGCTGCCCTCCGGCAGCTCCCCGAAGCGGATCTGACTGTCCAGCGCGTTCAGAGAGAAGGCCGCAGTGTTCACCTGCGCCTCAGCGCTCTGTACGGTCTGGTCGGCTGCATCCAGAACAGCCACCTGCACACTGGTCAGGGTGGTGCCGGCGGCGCTGTTGGCTGTGCCGGTCAGTGCCATGCCGCTGCCGGTGCGAAGATTCACCGGGTAGCGCACCCCCTCCAGCCGCAGACCATCGGCCTGCACCGCCACACTGTTGTGATCCGTGGTAACGTACCAGTAGCAGGAGGATCTTGCAATGGACACGCTGGAGCTGGTAATGGGGATACGTCCGTAGCCGATGTTCCCCGCCGGGTCGGAGCAATAGAAAATACCGTTGGTGTAGTCAGTCAGCAGCACCGCATGGGGCTGGGTGCGGTCATAAAGGACGATGCCCTCCGGGTGCTGCTCCAGCAGGGAGATCAGCACCGCCGTTTTGCTTTGCAGACCGGAGGGCAACGTAGCGTAGCCCACCTGCATCTCCTTATATGTAAAGCTGTGTGCAAGGCCGTTGGCCCATGCGGTGGAGCGCACACTGTTCTCGGTCACATCCGTCCAGTCGGTCAGCCCGTCAAAGTAGGCACGGCGGCGCAGCATCATGGCTGCAGACGCCAGCGTACAGGTGCCGCCCCGGCTCTGCTTGAAGTAGAAGCCTGCGTCCACGTTCAGATCCACTGCCAGTGCAGCGGGCAGACAGGTAAGCAGGAAAGCAAGGCTCAGTACCAGGGTCAGCAATCGTTTTGAAAGGGCGTGCGGTGCGGCGGTATTCACGGTTCGGTATTTCCTTTCTTGTTTCTTTGCGGATCTCATAGGGATCTACCGTTACCAAGTATACCAGCCTGTAATCCTTTTGTAAACAATCCTCCGTCTTTTTTCTCAATATCAACACGTTTAGGGGATATCCATTGGCTGCTTTTCACAATTTTTTCTGGAATATTCCACGCATTTGACAAAATTTCGTTCTACCCACCGCGCAAATATGAAAATATATTTCTTTTTTCGTCCTGCTTTCGGGTGCACAGCCGCAAAAAAACATCCGCAGCATTCCTCCCTGCATTTCATTGTGAAACGCGGGAAGCTGCTGCGGATGCTTTAAAGCCTTCTGAGCGGAACGCTCTGCCCGTCAGATCTCATACCACTTGATCTCGTTGGCATCCAGATGCAGAGCAAAGCTGCTGC